>NZ_JBEXEA010000023.1:0-126861 GCF_040606035.1 Streptomyces sp. NPDC005483 | reverse complement strand
CTGTAATGGTGCAAGTCGGGCGCGATTTCAAGATCTTCAGTGTGCTCCTAGGCCTCCAGTCCCCTCCACGAACTTGCGCGGGGCAGCACTAGTGCCCGCGGAACGCCTCCTCCAGCCACCAGGCCCCGCGGTCCCGCACCACCTTGGCGTCGATCAGCAGCGGGGCGGTCCGTGGGCCGGCGACCCAGTCCTCCACCGCCTTCAGATCCGTCCGCGTGCGCACGGTCACCGCGTCGAAGCCGTAGCCGCGGGCCACGGCCGCGATGTCGGTCGGCGGGAACTCGACCGTGCCGAGCGGGTGTCGGCCGGGGCCGAAGTGGTGCACCTCCGCTCCGTAGGCGTCGTCGTTGTACACGACGACGACCATGGGGAGCCCGAGCCGCCGTACGGTGTCGAGGTCGGCGGCGCCCATCAGCGCGCCGCCGTCGCCGAGCCCGGCCACCGGCAGCCGGTCGGGGCGGGCCAGGGCGGCGCCGATCGCGGTGGCGAGGCCGAGGCCGATCGACTGGTAGGCCTGGGTGAAGCAGAAGCCGTCCTGGTCGGGCACCGACAGGAACATGCTCGGGTGGCCCATGAAGTTGCCGGAGTCGACGCCGATCACCCGCTCCGCGGGGAGGATGTCGTCGAGCGCGATGCTGAGGGTGCGGGGGTCGATCCGGTCGCGGGTGCTCGTGTCGTCGTACGGCACGTCGCGCCAGCGCACGCGCGTGGCGATGGCCTCGGCGATGTCGGGGGTACGGCTGCCCTGGCGTTTTCCGCCGCCGGCCGCCAGGACGTGCCGGGCGGTGAGCTCGACGTCGCCGGTGACGCCGAGACGCAGCTCCCGGTGCGCGCCGAGTGCCGAGGGGTCGTCGTCGACCTGCACCACGGTCGTGTCGGCGCCGATCAGGGCGCCGTGCCGCGTGGTCCACATGTTCAGTGCGCAGCCCCAGCCGACGATCACGTCGGCGCCACAGATGAGTTCGGCCGCCAGGGGGGACGCGAAGCCTCCGGACACGTCGAGCGACCAGGGGTTGTCGTGGAACAGGCCGCGCGCCACGGCCGAGGTCGCCAGCAGGGCGCCGCAGCGCTCGGCGAGCGCTTCGAGGGCGTCCCGGGCGGCGGGTGAGCGTGAGCCGCGCCCTGCCACGAAGACCGGTCGCCGGGCCTGCTCCAACACCTGCGCCAGGGCCGCCACTTCGGACGCGGAGGGTTCGACAGCCGGTCGGCGCGGCGGCGGTGCCGCCTCGGCGAGGGCCCCGTCGGGTGCGTCCAACGCCTGCACTTCCAGAGGGAGGTTGAGAAGCACCGTGCGCCGCTCGTGCACAGCCCGCCGCACTGCCGCGCACGCCTGTTCCACGGCGTCCTCGGCCGAGGTGATCCGCATCGGCAGCGCGCCCACCGCCGCACCCAGCGCGTCCTGGTCGACGTAGAAGTTGGAGGTGGGCCGGGTGACCTCGGCCGCGAGCACCACGAGCGGTGTGCGGCTCTTGGCGGCCTCGGCGATCCCCGTCAGCGCGTTGGTCAGCCCGGGCCCCTGGTGGACGCTGACGGCGGCCACCGTGCCGCTCACGCGCGCGTACGCGTCGGCCATCGTCGCCGCACCGCCCTCGTGGCGCGCGGCGACGAAGCGGGCGCCGGCCGCGACCAGGGCGTTGGTCAGATGGAAGTTCCCGGATCCGACGACGCCGAAGACCTGCTCGACCCCGGCGGCGTGCAGGGCCCGTCCGACGGCCTCCGCGACCTTCATGACCGCTCCACCAGCGCCAGCACGCGCGCGGGTGAGCCGGAGCCCGCGACGATCGGCAGCGCTCCCGCGACGACGACACTGCCGGTGGCGGGCAGCGCGGCGAGGTTCTGCAGCTGGGTGAGGCCGTACTTGTCGCTGCCCATCAGATAGGAGTGGCAGGGGAAGGCTGGCTCGAAGGAGTGCCCGCGCCCGGCGTCCGTACCGACGGTCTCCACACCGAGGCCGATCACGGGCGACTCCTCGGCCACCCAGCGGGCGCACTCCGGGGACAGGCCGGGGGTGTGGGGGCCGTTGTCGTCGGCGTTCAGGAAGGCCTCCTGGGAGTGCGCGCGGGTGTCCCAGCCGGTGCGCAGGAACAGCCAACCCCCTTCCGGCAGCGGTCCGTTGTGCTCCTCCCAGGCTTTGACGTGGTCCACCTCCACGAGGAAGTCGGGGTCCTTGGCCGCCTCGGCGGTGAAGTCCAGTACGGCGGCGGGGGCGATCAGCCGCCGCGGCGGGACGGACGCCACGTCGGTGAGGTCCCTTCCGGTCACCCAGTGGTTCGGGGCGTCGAAGTGGGTGCCGGTGTGCTCGCCGCTGCGGAAATTGTTCCAGTACCAGGCCGGTCCACGGTCGTCGTACCGGCTGATCTCCTCCAGCTCGAAGGTCGCGGTCTGGCCGAACTCCGGCGGCAGCTGGATCACCGGCGTGGCCGACGACAGCGGCGAGGTGAGATCGACGACCTCGATCGAACCGGCTCTGAGGGCGGACACCAGCGCGGCGAGAAGGGACGGCTGCTCCTGCATGAGGCCTCCTGAAACGCTCCGGGACTGCCAGCATGGCACCCACCGTCCCGTGGGAACCCGGCTCGCCCGTCAGGACTCGGCCGGTGCGGTGAACAGGTCCTGGATGGTTTCGGTGGCCAGGTCGAGCAGCCAGGTGTGGGCGCGGTCGGTGTCGTGGCGCTGGTGCCACAGCAGGTACAGCGGGACGGCCGGCATCGGGAGCGGCAGCGGAAGGGTGACCAGGCCGAGTCGCTCGCGGGCCGTGCGGGTGACCGCGTCGGGCACGGTGGCCACCAGATCGGTGTCGTGGGCGAGCTGCAGCGCGATCGCGGCAGCGGGCGTGGCGGAGACGACGCCGCGTCTTTGGCCGTGCCGGGTCAGGGCGTCGTCGATGGGGTCGCTCAGGCGTCCGCGGCGCGAGACGGTGACGTGTTCGGCGGCCGCGTACCGCTCGATGTCCAACGGGCCCTCGGTGAGCGGGTGGCCCGGGCGGACGGTGACGACCAGCCGGTCCCTGCCGACGAGGCGGTGCCGGACGTCGGCTGGCTTCGGCGTGCTGGAGCTGGATTCGAGGTCGACCTCGCCCCGGCGCAACTCGGGGCTGTCCGTGCCGGGTTCGGCGGGCAGCCGCAGCTGGACGCCGGGGGCCTGTCGGTGGACGGCGGCGATCAGGGCCGTGCCGCAGGCGGCGGTCAGGGCGTCGTGCCAGCGCACGGTGAACACCCGCTCCAAGGTGGCCAGGTCCAACTCCTGCCGCGCGGAGAGCAGTTCGTGAGCCTGCTGCACCAGGGCGTGGACCTGGGTGCGGATGGCCAGCGCGCGGGGCGTGGGGACCATGGTGCGACCGGTGCGGACCAGGATCTGGTCGCCGGTGGCCTTGCGGATGCGACCCAGGCTGCGGCTCATGGCCGGCGCGGTGACGTGGAGGCGTTCTGCGGCGCCGGTGACGCTGCCCTCTTCCAGCAGTGCGTCCAGGGCCGTGAGCAGGTTCAGATCCAGTTGCATGAGAGTAACTCTACGAGTGATCAGCATGCACTTGTTGTTAATGGTGAGGGGGCCTACCTTCGAAGAGCGGGTGCGGGACAAGCCGAGACCGCACTCGACCGAAACCCCTGAGGAGTCCGCCATGAGCACAGCCATGCCTTTCGCCGCCGACACGCCGCTGCTGTCCGACGTGACCGCCGCCGTCGAGGCCGCCGGCGTCGTCCTGCTCGACCGGTACACCCCGCACGCCCGGGGAGTGAGCCTGAGCGGGATCGTCGAGGAGATCGACGCCAACGACGACGCGGTGCTGGAGGTGCTGCGGGAGCCGCTGCTGCGGGCCCGGCCGGGTTCGCAGTGGGCCGAGGACGAGCTGGCCGGCGGCGCGCTCCCGCCCGGGGAGTGGTGGGTCGTCGACCCGGCCGAGGGCAACATCAACCACGTCCACGGCATGCCCGACTGGGCCGTCACCGCCACCCTGGTCAGCGACAACCGGCCGGTGCTCACCGTCGTCCACCTGCCGCTGACCGGCGACACCTACACCGCCGTCGCCGCCGGCGGCGCCCGTCTCAACGGCCTGCCGTTGAAGGTGTCCGCCAAGACCGACCTGGGCGCCTCACTCGTCGGCACCGGCCAGGCCAAGCCCGGCGAGGACAAGGACACCTTCCGGCGGATCGGCGAGTCGGTCGCCACCATGCTCACCGACGGACTCGTCGTGCGCGTGTCCGTCCCCGCCACGATGCAGCTCATCCACGTCGCCGCGGGACGCATGGACGCGTTCTGGCAGTTCTCCGACGTCCGCTCCGGCCTGGTCGCCGGTGCCCTGCTGGTCTCCGAGGCCGGGGGCGTCGTCACCGACCTGGCGGGCGAGCCCTGGACCACGGGCAGCCGGGACTTCCTGGCCGCCGCTCCCGGCGTCCACGCGGCCGCCCACAAGGTCCTTTCCTCGATCGTCTGACCGTGAAGCGGACCGCCCCGTTCTTCCCGCCCGACATCGCAAGGAGCATCACCTCATGACCAGCATCGGCATCCTGGGCGCCGGCCGCGTCGGCCGCAACCTCGCCCAGAAGCTCGCCGCGGGCGGACACCATGTCACCCTCGGCCGCCGAAGCGAGGAGAACGAGGCCGTGGCGCCCACCGAGGGCGTCCACCCCCGCGTCACCTTCGCCGACCAGCGCACCACCGCCCGCACCACTGACATCGTGATCAACGCGACGCCCGGCGACAGCGCGCTGGACCGCCTCACCGGCCTGCGCGCCGAACTCGCCGACAAGATCCTCGTAGACGTCTCCAACGCGACCCACGACGCCGAAGACGGCCTGCCCGGGGACCTCTGCTACCCCGGCAGCAGCCTCGCCGAGCACCTTCAGGAGGCCCTGCCCGACACCCGGGTGGTCAAGACCCTCAACACCATGCTGTTCACGGTCATGACCGCCCCCGAAACCCTGGCCACCCCGCCGACCGTCTACGTCTCGGGCGACGACGAGCAGGCGAAGAAGACGGTCACCGGCCTGCTCGGCGACATGGGCTGGCAGCCCGACCGGATCGAGGACCTCGGAGACATCACCACGGCCCGCGCCACCGAGGCCATGATCCTGCTGGTGCCCCACATCCTGCGCCGGCACGGCTTCCAGCCCTTCGCCGTCTCCCTCGCCCGCTGACGCCGTCGAGGAACACGACGGGCCCCGGATCCTCGGATCCGGGGCCCGCGGCAGGCGTGCGGTCAGTTCACGCCGACGTGCGCGTTGACACCGAGCGCCACACCCTCGGCGGACACGCCGACGCCGGCGTCGGCGCAGACCTCGAGGTGCGCCACCTGGAGGTGGAGACCGGCAGTGGTCGCGGCGGCGACGCCACCGGAGACGTTGTCCAGGTCGGCGTCGTTGAGCTCGGCGGCCTCGATGTGGGGGGTGACGTTCATGGCGCGCGGTTCCTTTCGCATGAGCAATCCTCAAGGAGGGAGGGGGGACACCGGATGGAAGCACGCCGGGCATGGACACGGCCAGTCAGCCGGAGGCGCCCCACGGTGTTCCTTCACAGGATGTGCTGCCGCGGCGCCTGACCGCTCACCGCGGCGCGGTGCCGAAGACGGACACTCCCCCACCAAAAAGCCCTCCCCCGGTGCGGCCATGACCACCGATCAGTTTCCGCGTGCCCGAGCGGTGAACGGTGTGCAGGTTCCCCGGTTTTTCGATGCGGCTCAGCCGAGGCCACCATCGCTGAACTCCCAGGACTCCTCGACCTCTGCTGCGGAAAACGTTTTATCCACGGCCGGGGTAGACTTGCGTCGCCCGTGTGGAACAGCGAGGGGGTGGACGCCATTTCGGTTCGCCCCGCCCGTATCCAGGACGTCGCGGCCGCCGCCGGGGTCTCGGTCTCCACGGTGTCGAACGTCCTGAACCGGCCCGAGCGGGTCAACGCCCGCACCGCCGAGCGGGTCCGCGACGCCGTCGCCGCACTGGACTACGTGCCCCATCCGGGAGCTGCCGGTCTGCGCACCGGGCACTCGTCGTCGATCGGCCTGGTGCTGCCGGACGTCGCCAACTCCTTCTACTCCCGCATCGCGCGCGGCGCCGCGGACGCGGCGTACGAACACGGCTACTCCCTCGTGCTGTGCGACAGCGGGGACGCGCCGGAGCGGGAGCAGGGCTACTTCACCATGCTCATCGAACAGCGAGCGGTCGGCGCGGTGGTGGTGCCGCTCAGCGCCGACCCCACCCGGCTGTCGCGGATGCGCGAGCGCGGCATCCCGCTCGTGCTGGCGGACCGTGCGATGCCCGCCCAGGAAGGCTGTTCGGTCTCCGTCGACGACATCGCCGGTGGCCGCATCGCCGTGCAGCACCTCCTCGACCGCGGGGCGCGCGACATCCTGGTGGTGAACGGTGAGCGCACGATCCGTCAGTGCGCCGACCGCTACCAGGGTGCCCGCCAGGCCGTACGCACCCGGCGCGAGGCCCGCCTCGGCCAGGTCGTCGCCGAGGAGATGACGGTGGCGTACGGCAGCGAGGTCGCCCACCGTCTCGACGAGCTGCCCGACGGGGTGTTCTGCACCAACGACTTCCTGGCGGCGGGGCTGTGCCGGGCGCTGGGCGAGCGCGGTGTGAAGGTCCCGGAGGACGTGCAGGTGGTCGGTTACGGCGACCTGGACATCGCGAGCTTCGTGGGCACGACCCTGACGACGGTCCGCCAGCCGGTCGAGGAACTCGGCCGGGCGGCCGTCGAGATGCTCCTTGACGAGGTGGAGGCCCGCGCGGAACACGCCCACGAGGCAAGGGTGTTCGCACCGGGGCTGGTCCTGCGGGACTCCACGCGGGCGTCCTCAGACGCGCCTTTCTAGCCTCACCGGCCCCAGCAGTCCCGAGGGAAGCTGGGAGGGGAAGGCCCAGGCGGTCGGCGTGGCCTCGGCGAGATACGGGGCCAGGGTGTTGTGGACGGTCACCTCGAGACGAACGGTACGTCCGGCGGTGCCGCGCAACTCGAAGCGGTATGGCGCGCAGAACGCCTCGCCGGCGGACACACCGTCGACACGGACCTCGACGCTGCCGCGCACCCGTCCCAGGTCCAGCACCGGGTCGGGCCCGGCCGGTACCTCCAGCGTCCGCGCGTAGGTCACCCCCCCGCTCCAGCCGCCCAGACCCAGCTCGCCCCACTCCCCCAGCGGCAGGGGCGCCGGTACCTTGCGCACCCGTACCGGTCCGCGCCAGGCGGAGCCACCGCGCAGAACGGCCGTGGGGGCGGTGACGACTTCGCACTCAGCCGCCTTGCCGAGCGGTTGCCCCAGCGTCAACTCTTGCCCTTCGAGGGCAAGTTCAGGGCCGCCGTCGATCCTCACGCGCGCGGGAAGCTCCAGGGGCAGGTCGAGTGACATGGTCCCCGCCGGCAGGGTGAACCGGAAGCGCTGCCCGGCCTCCCGGAGATCGTCGGTGGACCGCAGCGGCAGTACGGGGGCGCCGAGCACCGGGGCGCCGGCCAGCCACTCGGCCTCGGGCAGCGGGTGCGGCCGTACCCCGGCGCCGCAGTGCTGCAACTCCCCCCAGCGGCCCTCGTGTTCGACGGTGCGACCGTGCCACTCCCCCGTCCGGGCTTCCCAACCCGGACCGCTGACCAGGGCGGACGTGTCCGCCACGAGGTCGACGTAGATCCCGTCCCGGGCATCGACGCTGTCGGCCACGAGGTCGAGGACGTGATCGCCGCCGCCCAGCGTCAGTTCGTGACGGAAGAACATCGGTACCGCGCCCCAGTCGGACTCGTAGTACTCCACCTTCTCCTGCCGTGCCACGACGGCTCCGTCGAGCAGGACGGTCACGCCCACCGCGGCGCCCACGACGAGAACGCCCGCCGCTCCCCGGCCCGGAGCGGTGATACGGCCGCGGTAGGTCACGCTGCCGTCCGGCCGCACCCCGTCGGGCAGGCGCATGAACAGCGGGCGCGGCGCGAACGCGTCGGGGCGGGAGAGGCAGAAGTAGCTGCCCAGCGGGGTGCCGACGGCGCCCGAGATGGTCTGCGGCCGGTCCTGCGCATCGGACAGTTCGTACTCCAGCACGTTGCGGGCCTGTTCGACCTCCACCCGGGCCGACGCCAGATAGCCGCCGCCCGTCTCCAGCAGACTGCCGTTCCACCACACGCGTTTGACCGCCGCGGCGCCGACATGCAGGTCGGCGGGGCCTCGGTGGTCGGTCTCCATGACGGCCCTGACCCGGGCGACCGTCCCGCTCACGGGCACCGGGACGCGTACGAACTCCTCGGGCACCAGGCCCTTGTTGCCGAGCAGACCGTCCGGGTCCGGGAGGCCACGACTCGACGAGTACAGCGAGACACCCCAGTCGCCGGGAGCCAACTCTCGCTCCCCCGCAAGGACTTGCTCGACAGCGGCACGGTCCAGAGGCGCCGGTGCCTGTGCGGAGGGCACGGGTGGCAGGACGCGGACGCGGTTGCCGTAGGTCGCCCGCACCGGCTCCCAGGAGTCCTCGGTCTCGGTCCACCGCATGGTCCAGATCTGCGGTTCGGCGAGGGGGGCTCCGGGGGGCAGGGCCAGGTCGCCCCAGGTGTTGTCCAGGGTGGGAGCGAGGCGGCCCTCCCAGCCGGTCGACAGGTCGATGGACTCGGCCGGCTCCGTGGGGGGCGGGGGCGCGGTGCCCGCCGGACGGCCTTCGCGCCATACGACGAGGGCGGCGGGAGCGCCTTCCAGCGGCACCTCGATGGTAGAGACGCCGTCGGTGACGGTGACGCGTCCCGGGCGGCGCGTTCCGGTCGCCGGGTTCCAGATCTCGGCCTCGGCGACCGCGGCCCGCACGGTGACGGAGGAGGCGCGGGCGTAGCGTGAGGGGTCGATCTCATGGTGGTCCCCCGGCGGATGCGTACGGGCGTCGGGGAACGCCCCCGTGACCAGCGCGACCGCCTCGTCACCCTTCCTCCTGACCAGCAGCGGCACCTCCCCCGTCGCGTACCCGGCGGCGCCGGCCACCGCCGCCGCACCGGCCTCGGCGTCGGTCACCCGCTCCAATCGGGGATGGTCCAGCAGCGCGGCTACGACGGAGTCGTCACCGGCGAGCCCCGCCGCCTGTGCGGGCGGGCGGCCGACGACCACGACCCGTCCTCCGGCGTCGAGGAGTTCGGCCAGCCGTCGGGCCGTCTCGTCCTCCAGGACGCTCGCCGAGGGCAGCAGGACCGCGGTGTACGCCAGGTCCCTGACGCGCAGGGCCCCGTCGCCGGCCTTGGCGCCCTGCACGGAGGCGTCGTCGATGACGTCGAAGGAGACACGGTGGCGGTCGAGGGCGCCGACAGCGGGCCGGAGCCAGTTGTTGGTGCCGCACAGCTCCAGGTAGTGGCGCTGGGTCTCGTCGACGTCGGCGTGGGCCTCGCCGAGGCGGCCGTCGCCGAAGTGCTGGACGGGGGCGTCCAGGGGGATGAGGGACTGCATGGTGGCGGTGGGATGCAGGACCGCGACGTCGGCGCTGTAGGTGCCCCAGGACAGGATCGAGCAGATCCGGGCGACGGCCCGGGAGAAGGCGGGGTACTGCCGCCAGTAGGGCTGGCGCCAGTCGGTGGACGGCGGCGCCCACTCGAACCAGCCGCCCGCGGTGCCGAAGTAACTGGCGTGCGGGTTGTACAGGTTGGCGCCGCTGCGCAGGAACGGCAGCAGCCAGTCGTAGGTCTCCTCCAGGGTGCCGCCCCAGCCGGAGGAGTGGAACGACTCGATCCAGACGCGTTCGTGGCCGTAGAGGTGGGCCATCGAGGAGTGGACCTTGGCGTCGCCGTGGTGGTCGCTGCCGGCGGCGCTGTACCAGCGGTGGGTGCGGAAGTAGTCCGTGTAGAGCTGCGTCGACTGGGCCGGGAAGCCGGAGCGGGCGGGGTGGCTCTGGTCGCAGCCCAGGAGCAGGCCGCGCTCCTCGTGCCAGGCGGCGAGGGGGCGGAAGAGGGCCTCCTCGGTGAGTTCGGCACGGACGGCGTAGTAGTCGGCGCGGATCTTCCGGGCCCGGGTGGTGTCGCGGCCGCGCTCGCCGAACAGGGCGGGGAGGTGGTCGAGGAGGTCGTAGCCGCGCCGGGCCCGGAACTCGTCGGGGAAGCGGCCGGTCCAGGAGTTGGTGGCGGGCAGCTCGTCCTGGAAGCTGCCGGCGATGACGTTGCCCAGGTACTCGGGTACGCGACGGTCGTACTCGCGGTGGACGGCGTCGAACAGGAGACCGACGGCCGCGGGGTTCAGATAGTCGAAGGCCGTGGGGGCGGCGAGGACCAGGCGCACCTCGGTGCCGTCGGGGGCCTCGACGCGCGCCGGGCCGGTGACCGGCAGGCGTGCGCCCGAGCTGTCGTAGGCCCCCAGCAGGGTCTCCGTGCCCTGCAGCGTGACCGTGCCGCCCGCGACCACCGCCCGGCGCGAGCGCAGGGCGCGGCCCGCCGCCTCGGGGTGCCGTCGGGTGATGCTCCCCTGGACGTTGGCGCCGGAGAAGCCGATCTGGTCGTAGAACCACAGGCGCGTGCCCAGGTCCCCGGCGAGCTCGCAGGCGTCCGTGAAGCGGGCCCACCACTCCTCGCCGAACCACACCGGGTCGTCGGTCCGGGCGCCGAAGGTAGGACCGGCCGGTGCCAGGTTGATCACCACGAGGTTGTGGACGCCGCCGTCCGCGAACCGGCGCAGCTGCCAGGCCAGCCGGTCACGGGTGACCTTCGCGCCGGACCACCACCACAGCGGGGTGGGGCCGAAGTCCCGGGGCGGGTTGTCGAACAGTCGGTGCAGGGCTGGAGAGATCACGGATGGGTCCTTCCGAGTACGGCCCGGACACTCTCACGGATCAAAAACGATTTACGTCCGCCTCACCGTAGGACACCCCCACGGCACCCACCAGAGCTGCGGGGCCGTCAGGTCGTTTCCACGGATGGCCGCATGACGTCTTGTTGGAACGTTTTTACCCTCCTATAGTCGCTGGACATCGGCCGAGAACAGCGACGTCCCCCTCCGCTCGGACCCTCTCTCCCCAGACGGAGCCGCATCATGGCCCGAATTTCGCCTGCCCCGAACCAGCCGGAACCGCCCATCGAGAAGCGCCTGTGGAAGGTCGCGACCCTCTCCGGCATGGCGTCCTACCTCGATGCCGCACTCATCGTGAGCATCGGCGTCAACCTGGCCATCTACCGCGACGCCTACGACATGGGCGTCTGGATGGCCGGTGCGATCAGCGCGATCGTCACCATCTGCATCGCCGTCGGATCCCTGGTCGGCGGACGGCTCGCCGACGTCTTCGGCCGACGCCGTCTCTACAACCTGGACATCCTCTGCTACGCCCTCGGGGCCGTCGTCATCACTCTGGCGCCCGACGACATCACTCTTCTGGTGGGTGTCCTCCTCGCCGGTCTCGCGGCCGGTGCCGACCTGCCGACGTCACTGGCCGTGGTCTCGGACGCGGCGCCCGACCACGCCCGGGGGCGGCTCATCGCCTTCACGCAGGTCATGTGGATGATGGGCATCATCGTCGTGGTCTTCGCCGGCTTCGCCCTGTCCGACACCGGCATGCTCGGGGCCCGCCTCATCACAGGCCATCTGGCGGTCGCCGCCTTGGTCACCTGGCATCTGCGCTCCAAGCTGGAACTGGCCACCGGGCCGGATCCGGAGCAGGACCAGGTCCCGGTGGACAAGCCGGCCGAGCCGCAGGGTGTCGCGCTGAAGAACGTCTGGACCCGTGCCGCTCTGGTACCCATGCTCGCGACCTTCGCCTTCTACGTCACCTGGGGCCTGGGCGCCAACACCATGGGCCAGTTCACGACGTATCTGCTGGTCACCGTCAGCGGGGCCTCACAGAGCGTGGCCACCGGCATCAACCTGGCCTGTCTCCCGATCGGCCTGCTGCTGACGCTCGCCTTCGTCCGGATCGCCGACGGTCCCCGCCGCGACCGGATGTTCTACGTCGCCACGGTCGTGCAGATCGCGGCCTTCGCGATCGGCACGCTCACCCTGGGCGCCATCGTCGGCTTCCTCGCCTTCTACGTCCTCTACCAGCTGTCCTATCCCTTCGCGGGCGAGGCCAACTACAAGGTGTGGTCGCAGCTGACGCTGCCCGCGGACACCCGGGGCACCACGCAGGGGATCACCTACGCCGTCTCGCGCGGGGTCTTCGCGGGCGTCGCGTTCGTCACGCCCGCGCTGCTCGACAGGAGTCCCAGCCTGTTGCTCTGGGTGATCACCGGCTGCATGGCGCTGTCGGCGTTCGCGGGCCTCTACATCGTGCGCGTCCTCGTCCCTCGCGCGTCCGCGGCCGCCACCGCTCCGGCGGACGTCGAGGTCGCGCAGACCTGATCCGAATCCCGAAGGAGCGCCGACCATGGCGACGACCGAAACCACCACGACGTACGCCCGTGAACGGGAGGCCGTGCTGGGCGAGTTGCTGCCGCCCGTGACCCGCCGCCGCCCGCGGATCGGGCTGGTCTCCGGCGGCCTCGGCACCTACTGGCCGCAGTTCCCGGGGCTGCTGCCCCAGTTGAAGGAGTCGGCCGCCTATGTCGCCGAGCGGCTGGGGCGGTTGGACGCGGAGGTGACGGACGCCGGGTTCGTCTCCGACGCGCAGGAGGGGGCGGCCGCCGCCGAACAACTCAGGCGGGCCGACTGCGATCTGATCGTGCTGTTCCTGACGACCTATCTGACCTCGTCGATGGTGCTGCCGATCGCTCAGCGCACCAACACCCCGGTGCTGGTCGTCGACCTCCAGCCGTCCGAGCGGATGGACCACGCCTCCTTCGACACGGGCGACTGGCTGGCGTACTGCTCCCAGTGCTCGGTGCCGGAGGTCGGCAACGTCTTCCGACGGGCCGGTATCCCCTTCCGGTCGGTGTCGGGCTGGCTGCGGCAGGAGTCGGCGTGGCGGCGTGTCGAGCGGTGGGTGCGGGCCGCGCACGTCCGGGCCGCGCTCCGGCACGCCCGGCACGGGCTGATGGGGCACGTGTATCCCGGGATGCTCGACGTGCAGACCGATCCGACACTGCTGTCGGCGACGTTCGGCTCGCATGTCGAGGTGCTGGAGTTCGACGACCTGCGGCACCGGGTGGAGAAGGTGACGGAGGCGGAGACCCGGGAGCGGGTGGAACTCGCCCGGCGGATCTTCACCGTCGACGACAGCGTGGTCGACGAGGACTTCGCGTGGGGCGCGACCGTGTCGGTGGCCCTCGACCGGCTGGTGGAGGACTTCGGCCTCGACACCCTCGCGTACTACCACCGGGGACTCGACGGCGAGCAGCACGAGCGGCTCGGCGCCGGCATGATCCTGGGCGCCTCGCTGCTCACCGCCCGGGGTGTGCCCGCGGCCGGTGAGTTCGAACTGCGCACCAGTCTCGCTCAGTTGGCCTCGCAGAGTGTCGGCGCCGGGGGCTCCTTCACGGAGATCCAGGCGCTGAACTTCGAGGACCGGGTGGTGGAGATGGGCCACGACGGGCCCGCCCATCTCGCGCTCAGCGCCCGCGATCCACTGCTGCGCGGCCTCGGTGTCTATCACGGCAAGCGCGGCTGGGGAGTCAGCGTGGAGTTCGACGTGCGGCACGGCCCGGTGACCCTGCTGGGCCTCGGCCAGGACGCCGACGGCAGTCTGTCGTTCATCACCTCCGAGGGCACGGTCGTGCCGGGGCCGCTGCTGGAGATCGGCAACACCACGAGCAGGGTCGACTTCGGCCGGGATCCCGGCGAGTGGGTGGACGCGTGGAGCGCCACCGGGGTCGGACACCACTGGTCGCTGGCGGTGGGTCACCACGGTGCCGACTTCGGGGCGGCGGCGAGTCTGCTGGGGATCGACCACCGGGAGGTGTGACCCCGGCCCTCGGCCCCGGCGCTCGAACCCCGAGACTCGACCCCCGGCGCTCGGACCCGAGCACCCGAACCCCAGCGCACGAACGCCAGTACTCGGACCCCGGTACTTGCACCCCAGCACCCGAACCCCGGCGCTCGGACCCGAGCACCCGAACCCAGCGCACGAACGCCAGTACTCGGACCCCGGTACTTGCACCCCAGCACCCGAACCCCGGTACTCGCACCCCCGCACCCAAACCCCGGTACTCGCACCCCCGCACCCAAACCCCAGCAACTCGCCCCCAGTACTCAGGGAGCCCCAGCCGCCCGTACCCGCGCCAGGACGTCCCGGATCATCTCCGCGCTGATCATGAAGTGTTCCCGGGCAATCTCCTCGGCGCGCTCGGGTTCGCCCGCCGCGATGGCCTCGTACAGCGCCGTGTGCCCATGACCGGCCCGCTCATGGTGGGACCGCTCGCCCTTGCCCCAGGGCTCGACCGGGAAGCCCAGGCTGATCCGGGTCAGCAGGTCGCGGCTGAGCTGGGCGATCTGCGGATTGCGGGTGGCCGTGCAGATCGCCCGGTGGAACGCGCTGTCGGCGGCCTGCTCCTCGCGGGGTGTGCTCGCGGAGAGATGCGCGGACAGCGCCTCGCGCATCGGCTCCAGATCCTCGGGCCGACGGCGCCGGGCGGCCGTGGCGGCCACCATGCCCTCCACCAGCCCACGCAGGTCGAAGAGTTGCTCGAACTCCTCCCACCTGGGCAGCAGCGTACGGCGGACCGCGGCCCCGGAGGACTCCGTCCAGCTGTCACGGACGAACGTTCCGCCGTTGCGGCCCCGGCGGATCTCGACGACGCCCAGGGCATGGACGCGTGCCACGGCCTCGCGCACGGTGGGGCGGCTGACGTGCAGCAGTGCCGTGAGTTCACGTTCGGCCGGGAGCCGTTCACCGGGCAGGAAGTCTCCGACGGCGATGGCAGTGAGCAGCCGGTCGGTGACCTCGTCGACCGCCGAGGTCATCCGGACCGGGCGCAGCGACGCCGCCGGACCGTCTCCGCGCAGCACACGGTCGAGGACGCGCGAGAACTCGTCGCCGGGTTCGGTTGCGGATGTCAGTTGTCCTCCCGTAAGTCGCCGTTCCTGTAAACGAACACGGGCCGTGTGAACCCGCCGTTACGTCTTTCCCTGCCCCAGCTAAAAGGTCTTGTGGACTGACCTTTTACCGCCCCACCATCTCATCCATCCGTCACACCCCAACGATTTTCAGACAGCGGTCGGCTGGTTCCGGCCGGTCTGGGAGGCTCTCGCGTGGCGATCCCCGAACCGAACCACACCGGAACCGTCGACTTCAACGGCCATTCCACCTGGTACCGGATCACGGGCGAACCGGGCAGGACACCCTTGGTGGTCCTGCACGGCGGACCCGGCGCCGGTCACCACTACACCCTCAGCATCGCGGGCATCTCCCGGCAGGGCCGTCCCGTGATCCACTACGACCAGCTCGGCACCGGGAACTCCACTCATCTGCCCGACCGGGGTGCCGACTTCTGGACCGTGCAGCTTTTTCTCGACGAACTCGACAACCTCCTCAAGGAGTTGGGTATCACCGACGGCTACCACGTGCTCGGGCAGTCGTGGGGCGGCATGCTCGCCGCCGAGCACGCGGTGCGGCGACCGCCGGGGCTGCGCGGCCTGGTCATCGCCAACTCGCCCGCGTCCATGCAGCTGTGGCTCAGGGCAGCCGCCGAACTGCGTGCCGAGCTCCCCGCGGAGGTCCAGCACACCCTGCACGCCCACGAGGCGGCCGGGACCACGGACCACCCCGACTACCGGGCCGCCGAACAGGTCTTCAACGACCGCCATGTGTGCCGCTTGACGCCCAACCCGCCCGAGGTGCAGGCCACTTGGGACAACATCGCGGCCGATCCGACCGTCTACCACACGATGAACGGCCCGAACGAGTTCCATGTCGTCGGCACCCTCAAGGACTGGTCGGTCATCGACAGGCTGCACCTGATCGAGGCGCCGACCCTGCTGGTGTCCGGACGCTTCGACGAGGCGACCCCCGAGACCGTCCGCCCCTTCGCCGACCGCATCCCCGATGTGCGCTGGCACATGTTCGAGCACTCGAGCCACATGCCGCACGTCGAGGAGGAGGAGCTCTACCTCCGGATCGTCGGCGAGTTCCTCGACTCCACCGACTGATCCGGGAGTTGTCCGCCATGTCCCGCACCACCGGACGGGGCGCGCTCGCCGCCGCCACCGTCGCGCTCGCGCTCACCGCGACCGCCTGTTCGTCCTCCGCCGACTCGGGCTCCTCCGCCGGCCCGAGCGCTTCCGCCTCCGGGTCCACCGCTTTCCAGGCCCAGCACAAGGGCGGCACGCTGAAGCTTGTCGCCCACGCGGCCGCGGGCAGCTTCGACCCGCAGGTCAACTACACGCTCCAGTACTGGCAGTTGTTCCAGTCGATGTACGACGGGCTGCTGGCCTTCAAGAAGGTCGGCGGGCAGGAGTCCTTCACCGTCGTGCCGGACCTGGCCACCGCCCTGCCGAAGGTGACCAACGGCGGCAAGACCTACACCTTCACCCTGCGCAAGGGCGTCACCTTCTCCAACGGCAAGGCACTGACCACCGACGACGTGGTGGCGTCCTTCCAGCGCATCTTCAAGGTCTCCAGCCCCACCGCGGGCACCTTCTACAACGGCATCGTCGGCGCCGACGCCTGCCTCAGGACGCCGGCGTCGTGCACCCTGGCCAAGGGCGTGATCGGCGACGCCAAGACGAACACGGTCACCGTCAACCTGACCGCCGCGGACCCTGAGTTCGAGTACAAACTGGCCGTCCCGCACGCCGTCGTCGTACCGAAGGACTCGCCGACGAAGGACGCCGGGACCAAGCCGCTGCCGTCGACCGGCCCGTACATGGCGGCATCGTACGACCCCAACCGGGCGCTGAAGCTGGTGCGCAACCCGCACTTCAAGGAGTGGTCCCGGGAGGCCGAGCCGCAGGGCTATCCGGACGTCATCGACTACACCTTCGGGCAGACGGTCGAGTCCGAGGTGACCGCCGTCGAGAACGGCCAGGCGGACTGGATGTTCGACGCCCCGCCCGCCGACCGGCTCAACGAGATCGGCACCAAGTACGCCTCGCAGGCGCACGTGAACCCGCTGACGGCGTTCTGGTACGCGACGCTCAACGTCAACATGGCCCCGTTCGACAACAAGCTGGCGCGCCAGGCGATCAACTGGGCCGTCGACCGTTCCGCCGTGGTGCGGCTGTACGGCGGAACCAATCTCGCCTCCCCCGCGTGCACGATCCTGCCACCGGGCTTCCCCGGGCACGTCGACTCCTGCGACTACACCAAGGGCGGCGGTACGACCTGGAAGGCAGCGGATCTCGCCAAGGCGAAGGCGCTGGTGAAGCAGTCCGGTACGGCGGGGCAGGAGGTCGGCATCGTCACGCAGGACGACGACGTCAACAAGTCGATCGGGCAGTACCTGCAGAGCCTGCTCACCCAGCTCGGGTACAAGGCCACGCTCAAGCCGCTGTCGGGGAACATCCAGTTCACCTACATCCAGAACACCAAGAACAAGGTGCAGCTGGCCCTGACGTCCTGGTACCAGGACTATCCGGCGGCCTCCGACTTCCTCAACGTGCTGCTGTCCTGCGCGAGTTACCACCCCGGCAGCGACTCCAGCATCAACATCTCCGGGTTCTGCGACAAGGGCGTCGACGCGAAGATGCAGTCGGCGATGAAGAGCTCGGGGACCGACAAGGCCAGCGCCGACAAGCAGTGGGGGGCCGTCGACCAGGAGATCATGGGCGAATCCCCGGTCGTCCCTCTCATCAACCCGAAGATGATCGACTTCACGTCCACGCGGGTCGGGAACTACCGGTTCAGCAAGCAGTTCTACATGCTGGTCGGGCAGCTGTGGGTGAAGTGAGCCTGGTGCCAGGAGTCCGGCGCTCGCCGGGCCCCTGGCGGACCGCCGCCGGCGACCTCCTGCGCAACAGGTCGGCGCTGGCCGCCGCCGCGGTCCTGCTCCTCGTCGTGCTGGCGAGCCTGTGCGCCCCGCTCTACGCGGACCACATCGCCCACACCGACCCGTTCCAGTCCCATGTCTCCGTCACCACGGTCGTGGGCGGAAGGGCGGTGCCGGTGCTCACCCCGAGCAGCACCGGCCTCGGCCTCGGCGTCACCCCGATCGGCCCGACCTGGGACCCCGCCCACTACTTCCTCGGCGCCGACAACCAGGGCCGGGACGTGATGGCACGCCTGCTCTACGGCGGCCGGACGAGCCTGTTCATCGGGTTCACGGCGGCGCTGCTCACCTGCGTCATCGGTACGGCCGTGGGGGTCGTCGCCGGGTACGCGGGCGGGGTCGTGGACGCCGTCATCTCCCGGATCCTGGACGTGATCTGGGCGTTCCCGGTGTATCTGCTGGCCATCTGCCTTTCGGTGGTGCTGCTCACCAACGGCCTCAGGCTGGGCCCGGTCACCGTCGACGCGGGAAGTCTCTGGCTGCCCGTCACGATCATCGCGGCGATCTATGTCCCGTACATCGCACGGCCGTTGCGCGGTCAGGTGCTGGTGCTGCGGAACAAGGAGTACATCCAGGCGGCCGTCGGCTCCGGCGCACCCACCTCACGGATCCTGCGCCGCGAGGTGCTGCCCAACGTGGTGCCGACGGCGATCGTGTTCGTCCCGTTGATGACCGCGCTGGCCATGCTGACCGAGTCGGCCCTGTCCTTCCTGTCCGTCGGCGTCCAGCCGCCCGACGCGAGCTGGGGCACGATCATCGAGGACGGCCTGGGGCTGCTCTACACCCGGCCCGCCGTGACGATCGCGCCCGGGCTGCTGATCGCTCTGACCACAGCCACGCTCAACGTCCTCGGCGACGGGGTGCGCGACGCGCTCGACCCGAGCGCCCGGCTCCGCGGAGGGGTGTGACCATGGTCGTCTTCGCCCTCAAACGCTTCGGCTCGGCCCTGCTGGTGATGTTCGCGATCAGCGTGCTGGTGTTCCTGATCTTCTTCGCCACCCCGGGAGTCGATCCGGCGGCCCGGATCGCCGGCCGCAACGCCGACCCGGCCACGCTCGCCCAGGTGCGGCACTCCTTCGGCCTGGACCGGCCGATGCCGATCCGCTATCTGCTGATGATGCGCCACCTGCTGGTCGACCGGGACCTGGAGTCGTTCGTCAACCGCGGCTCCCGGGTCATCCCGCAGATCCTCCAGGCCACCCCCGTGACCCTGTCCCTGGTCATCGGCGCGGCCCTGATCTGGATGACGGCGGGCATCCTCATGGGCACGGCCGCCGCGACCCTGCGCGGCAGGGCCGCCGACCCGCTGATCATGCTGGTGGGCGTGGTCGGTGTCTCCCTTCCGGCCTACTGGCTCGGCGAGGTCGTCAACCTCCTCACCCAGAAGCAGCTGCACGACTCACTGTTCTCCTGGGTGCCCCCGCCCGGCTACATCGGCCTCGGCGAGGACCCCGGCCAGTGGGCGCTGCACATGCTCTTCCCCTGGCTGACCCTGGCCCTCCTGTACGCCGGGATCTACGCCCGGCTGCTGCGCGGGGAGGTCGTCACCGCGCTGAACGAGGACTACGTCCGTACGGCCCGCGCCAAGGGCCTGTCCGAGCGGCGGATCCTGCTCCGGCACGCCCTGCGCTGTTCGCTGATCCCGATCGTGTCGCTGTTCGGCCTGGACTTCGGGGCGCTGGTGGGCGGGGCCGCGCTCCTCACCGAGGTGGTCTTCGGCCTGCCCGGCATCGGCAAGCTCACCTTCGATGCCCTGCAGAACCTGGACCTGCCCGTGATCATGGGCACAGTGCTGTACGCGGCGTTCTTCGTCGTCCTCGCCAACGCCCTGGTGGACATCCTGTACGCACGACTCGACCCGAGGGCCCGCCATGCCTGAACCCCTGCTGGACGTACGTGACCTGAGCGTGCGGTTCCGTACCCGCCAGGGCCTCGTCACCGCCGTCGACGGCCTCTCCTTCTCCGTCGCCCCCGGTGAGGTCCTGGGCGTGGTGGGAGAGTCGGGCTCCGGCAAGAGTGTGTCGATGCTGGCCGTGCTGCGGCTGCTCACCAACCCGAACGTGAGCGTGTCGGGTGAAGTCCTCTTCCGGGGGCGCGACTTGCTCACCCTGCCCGACAACGAGATGCGCGCGGTACGCGGCAGGGAGATCGCGATGGTCTTCCAGGACCCGATGACCGCGCTGACTCCCGTCTACACCGTGGGCTGGCAGATCGCCGAGGCGATCCGGGCGCACGAACAAGTCTCCCGCAAGGAAGCGCGGGCCCGTGCCGTGCGGTTGCTCTCCGACGTCGGTATCCCGGACGCGGCCTCGCGGGGGAACGCCTATCCGCACGAGTTCTCCGGCGGGATGCGCCAGCGCGCGGTCATCGCGATGGCGCTCTCCTGCAGCCCCTCGCTGCTGATCGCCGACGAGCCGACGACGGCGCTGGACGTCACGGTCCAGGCGCAGATCCTCGATCTGATGCGGGAGCTCAACCGACAGGGTTCCGCGATGGTGCTCATCACCCACGACATGGGCGTGGTCTCCCAGATCGCCGACCGGGTCCTCGTCATGTACGGCGGCCGGGCGGCGGAGGAGGGCCCGCGGCGGGCGGTGTTCCACGGTCCGCGACACCCGTACACCTGGGGGCTGCTCGACTCGGTGCCCCGGGTGGGCGGGGTCCGGCTGCGGCGGCTGCCCACCATCACCGGTACGCCCGTCTCGCCGGGCGCGGTACCGGAGGGCTGCGCGTTCGCGCCGCGCTGCCGGCTGCGGCACGAGCGGTGCGAGGAACGGCCGGCACTCGCCGCGGGCGGTGGCGACCCCGCACATCTGGACGCGTGCCGGCTGCCGCCGGACGACCGTGCGGGACTGCGGCTGACGTCCGCGGGAGACACGAACACGGAGGCGTCGTCGTGACGGCACAGGAGAGCGTGACGGTGGACGTGCCGGCACCCCCCGGCGGGGTACTGCTGCGCGCCACTGACGTCACCAAGCACTACCCCGTGCGCGGGAGGCGTCAGGTCCTCCGTGCGGTCGACGGGGTCTCCCTGGAGGTGCGCGGCGGCGAGACCCTCGGCGTCGTCGGGGAGTCCGGCTGCGGCAAGTCCACGCTGGGCCGCTGTCTGGTCCGGCTCACCGAACTCACCGGCGGGCGCGTCGAGTTCGACGGGCAGGACATCTCGACGCTGTCCACGCGACGGCTGCGTCCGGTGCGGCCGGGCATGCAGCTGGTCTTCCAGGACCCGCACGCCTCGCTCAACCCCCGCCGCCGCGCCGGGGACATCGTGGCCGAACCGCTGCTCGTGCACCGGTACGGCGACGCGGCCGCGGTCCGCCGCAGGGTCGGGGAGCTCTTCGACGTCGTAGGACTGGCGGCGGCCCATCTGGACCGGTATCCGCACGAGTTCTCCGGCGGTCAGCGTCAACGCATCGGCATCGCACGGGCCTTGGCGACGAATCCGAAGCTGATCGTGGCCGACGAACCGGTGTCCGCGCTCGACGTGTCGATCCAGGCGCAGGTGCTGAACCTCTTCGCCGATCTCCAGGAGGAGTTCGGGCTGACCTATGTCTTCATCGCGCACGATCTCGGTGTGGTCCGTCATGTGTCGGACCGGATCGCCGTCATGTATCTCGGTGAGATCGTCGAACTCGCCGGAACGGAGGCGTTGTACTCGCACCCGGCCCATCCGTACACCCAGGCCCTGCTGTCGGCCGTCCCGGACATCGACGACGGGACGCTCGCGGACGGGGGGCCGCGGGAGCGGATCGTGCTGACAGGTGAGGTGCCGAGCCCGGCGGACAAGCCGACGGGGTGCCCGTTCCGCACGCGGTGCCCGTATGCCCAGGCGTTGTGTGCGGTGGAACGTCCGAGGCTCACGGCGACGGCCTCCGGCCGCCAGGTTGCCTGTCACCACCCGCTGGCCGGCTGAGGGCCTGGGGTCTGCAGCCCCCGGGCCGGCCGCACCGGCCGGTCAGCTCGGCCTCAGCCGAACTGACCGACCACGTAGTCGCCGGCCGGCTGCTGGGTCATGACGTTCAGCCGGTTGAAGGCGTTGATGACGGCGATCAGGGAGACCAGGGCGAGGAGCTGCTCCTCGTCGTAGTGCTTGGCCGCGTTCTCCCAGACCTCGTCCGGGACTCCGGCCCCGTCGGCGAGGCGGGTGCCCTGCTCCGTCAGTTCCAGCGCGGCGCGCTCGGCCTCGGTGAAGACCTTGGCCTCACGCCACGCGGCGACCATGTGCAGGCGCTGCGCGGTCTCGCCCGCGGCGGCGGCCTCCTTGGTGTGCATGTCGAGGCAGAACCCGCAGCCGTTGATCTGGCTCGCGCGGATCTTCACCAGTTCCTGGGTCGTCATCGGCAGCCCCGAGTCCGTGACCACCTTGCCCGCGGAGGCGAAGTGCTTGAGCAGCTTGCCGGCCAGCGGGCTGGCGAAGACGTCGAGTCGGGCTTCCATGGTGTGCTCCTTCTGCCGTGGTCGATGGCTACACACCTATGACTGAATGGCCCGGCGGTTTGTGACACGGATGAATGTGACCTGGGTCTCCTTGGAACGCCGACTGGCGGCCTGGGGGGAGGAACCGTTCGACGCGGTGCTCCGGGAGGTCGCCGGACGGGCCGGCCGCGAGGCGTGGTCGAACGTCACCTGGGCATGGACTCCACGGTGACTCCGGCGGCCGAGCGGCGTCCGTACGACCTTTGCCGCACCGCGCCCCGAATGGGAGGCCAAGTCGGCCTGATCGGTTTCCGCTCGCAAGTTCCAGGGGTGAGGGCGCCGTTCGGTGCCCTCGATGTCCGCGCGACGACCTCCGAGAGCGCACAACCGAGGCCCGCCCTAACCGCCGTACGCCTGCTTCCAGCGGGCCCTGTGCCGGGCGTCTCCCTGCCCCCGGCCGTTCACGCCGGGCAGTGACATGAGGGAGGCTCCGCTGTTCCAGAGGCCGAGGAGGTCGCGGTGTACGGCGAGGATGTCGTGCTGGAGTGCGAACTTCTGCGAGGGGCCGGTGAAGCGTGAGGTGGTCACAAAGACGGCCACGTCGGCCCGGAAGTGCACCCGGGCGCCCAGCAGATCGCGCAGCTCGCGGTTCGGGATCGCTCTGCTCGGTGCGTACCGTTTGCACTGGACGACCATCGTCCGGCCGTCCGGCAGCCGTCCGAGGACGTCGGCGCCGTTGTCGCCCGCACCGCCCACCCGACGGACCTGCGTGCATCCGTCCCGCCGGCACAGCCCCGCGACCAGTTCCTCGAACTCGGTGCCCGTCATGACGTCCACCTCGGCGAGGGTCCGCCGGCCCGCCTCCACGGCGTCCTCCTGGCGCCAGCGGCGGTCACGGCCGCGCAGCAGCCGGTCCGTCCGCCACAGCCGCCAGCCGGTCCCCACGGCGACACCGACCAGCAGGAAACCCAACAGATACGGCCACACGCTCGCCCAGAACATCACCAGGAGGACCAGCGCCACCGCGCCGCCTCCCGCGCCCCACCTGATCCTCAGCGCCCGCCGTCTGCGAGCGGCCGCACCCCGTCGACGCCTGGCCACGGCAGCCTCCCCCCCTGCGCTCCTTCCCAGAAGTCTGGGCAGCTCAAGGGGGCCTGAGAAGGGCGCGAGTCGGCCATGTCCGAACAGCCGGCACAAGAGCCGGCCGGCCGCGGCGCCTGAAGGCACCGCGACCGGCCGGGGAACGGGTCAGCCCTTGACGGGTTTGCCGCGACCCCAGGCCCAGGCGAGGCGGTCGGCGCCGGACTGGTTGGTGGTCTCCAGCCACGGCCGGTTGGCCGGGCCGACGAGCTTCTGCACCGAGTAGATGTCGTCGGTGCGCAGGCCCGGCCAGTACACCGAGCCCATCTTGAGCTCGCGGAAGGTGTCGGTGACGGCCTGGATGAAGTTGACGTAGTTGTCGTCCGGGGTCTTCACGTTGTAGTTCAGGCCCGTGGTCATCGGGGCACCGAACTCGTCCGCCACGGTCCGGTTGGCGCAGTCACCGATGCGTACCTTCAGGTCGGCCACCCACTCGTCGTAGGTGGCGTACGACTTCCAGAAGCCGTAGTGGTGCAGCGACAGGTAGGTGCCCTTCAGGCGCGGGTCGGCGCACACCGTGGTGACGTGGTCGTTGTAGCCGGCGCCGCTGACGAAGACGCGGTTGCGCGGCACCGACTTGTAGGTGTCCAGCCACTTCGCGGCGATGTCGGCCCACTGGGCGTCGGTGTAGCCGTGCGGCTCGTTCATCGGCTCGAAGTAGACCCGGGAGTTGCCCTTGTACGCCTTGACGACGGTGTTCCACATCGGCCAGTAGGTGGCCTCGTCGTCGATGAAGCCGTCCTTGCGGTCCCCCGTACCCTCCCAGTAGGACACGATGACCTTGAAGCCCTGGGCCGTCGCGGCGTCTATGACGCCCCGGTACGACTTCCAGTAGGAGCCGTTGACGGTGTACGGGTTGATCGGCAGCCGCACGGTGTTGGCGCCGAGGTTCGCGCGGAATGCCGCGATGATGCGGGTCGCCTTGGTGTACGTCTGCGCGTAGGTGTCGGAGGTCGACAGGCCCGACAGCTGGAGTTCGTCGTCCGCGAAGTTGTCACGCGGGTCCGCCCAGTTGACGCCCTTGAACTGGGTCGTGTCAGTGGTCGGCGCGGCGGCGGAGGCGGGGCTGCCGGTGAGGGTGGCGCCGCTGATCGCGGCGATCGCGACGGCGACGAGCGAGGCACGCAGCCTGGGGGCGCGACGGGTGCTGACGGGGGTCTTGCGCATCGACCAAACCCTTTCGGAATGACAGCATGTTTACGTAAACATGACGGCGCCGGAATCGTGGCATCCGCCCAGGCGACCGTCAAGGTTTCCCACACGTAACATCCGGTGCGACATGCAACAGTTTCGTGTGCGAACGGAGGAGGCAGCAGTGGTGGAGCGGGGAGGTTCCGGTGTCCCCGGAGGCCGGCGCAAGCAGCGCGTGTCCATGGCCGACGTGGCCAAGCTCGCGGGCGTCTCCTCACAGACGGTCTCGCGGGTCTCCAACGGTCACCCCGGGGTGATCACGTCCACCCGCGAGCAGGTCCTGGCGGCGATGCGGGAGCTGGGGTACCGACCCAACAGTGCCGCGCGGGCGCTGCGGTACGGCCAGTTCAACACCATCGGCGTGATCCTGTTCAGCCTGTCCTCGACCGGCAACAGCCGGACGGTGGAGGCGATCGCCACGCACGCGGCGGCCGAGGGCTACGCGATCACTCTGATCCCCATCGACGTCCCGACGCAGGACAACGTGCTGGGCGCCTTCACGCGCATGGGCGAGCTGGCCGTCGACGCGGTCATCGTCATCATGGAGATCCATCTCCTCGACACCGGGACGGTCCAGCTGCCGCCCGGGGTGCATGTCGTCGTGGTGGACTCCGACGCCGGCGACCGCTACAGCGTGGTCGACACCGATCAGGCGGACGGCGCCCGGAAGGCCGTACGGCATCTGCTCGACCTGGGCCATCGGACCGTGTGGCACGTGACCGGTCCGCAGGCGTCCTTCGCGGGGCAGCGACGGACCCAGGCCTGGCGTGCGGTGCTCCGGGAGGCCGGACGGCCGGTGCCGCCCGCGCTGTACGGGGACTGGTCGGCCGAGTCCGGTTACGCGGCCGGGCTGGTGCTCGCCGAACCACCGGACTGCACGGCCGTGTTCGCCGCCAACGACCAGATGGCGCTGGGGCTGTTGCGGGCGTTCCACGAGCGGGGGCTGTCCGTGCCGTACGACGTCAGCGTGGTCGGTTTCGACGACATTCCGGACGCGGCGTTCTTCGTGCCGCCGCTCACGACCGTCCACCAGGACTTCGCGGAGGTGGGATATCGCTGTGTCCAGAAGGTGCTGCAGCAGATCCGCGCGGGTGAGGGCGGGCAGCCGGGGACCGACCTGGTGCCGACCAGCCTGGTGGTGAGAGGGAGCACGGCCGCGCCTCCGCGTCACGTTACGCACGAGGAACGGGGAGGACGTTTGTGATCGTCCTGGTCGCCCACGTCGGTTGACCTTGCCCCAAGGGAAGCCCGCAGCATCGCACCATGAAGCGACGCATACGGCTGCTGGTCGACATGGGGCCCCTGCGGTCGGGCGAGTTCCGGCGGTTGTGGGCGGCCGGGATCGTGACCGCCCTCGGGGCCCAACTCACCGCGGTCGTCGTGCCGTTGCAGATCTACGAGTTCTCCGGTTCGTCGGCCTTCGTCGGTCTGGCGGGGCTCGTGGGCCTCGCCCCGATGGCCGCGGCGGCGCTCTGGGGCGGGGCGCTCGCCGACGTACGGGACCGGCGACGGGTGCTGCTGACGACCACGGTCGGCATCGGCGTGACGTCGCTGCTGCTGTGGGCGCAGGCATGGGCGGAGCTCCGGTCGATCGGTGTGCTGCTCGTGCTGGTGGGCATCCAGCAGGCCCTGTTCGGCGCCAACTCCACGGTGAGCAGGGCCGTGACACCCCGTCTCGTGCCGCCCGAGCTGCTTCCGGCCGCCAACGCGCTCCAGTCGGTGGTCCTCCTGTCGGCGGGGATCGCGGGACCACTGCTCGCCGGTTTTCTGCTGCCGGTCGTGGGGAGCCGGACGCTGTACCTGGCGGACGCCGTCGCCGTCTGCGCGACGGTGTGGGCGGTGTGGCGGCTGCCGGATCTTCCTCCGGTCTGCGGCGGTGAGCCACGACGGGCCTCGATGACACGGCAGATCACGGACGGCGTACGGTTCGTGACGCGACATCAGATTCTGCTCACGGTCTATCTCTGCGACTTCACCGCCCTCTCCCTCGGCCTGCCCACGGCGCTCTTGCCGCAGCTGGCGGCGGAGACCTTCCGCCCTTCGGACATCGGGGTGTTGTACGCCGCCGTCTCGGCCGGTGGCGTGTTGGCGGGGTTGTTCTCCGGGACCTTCACCCGCGTCCGCCGCCACGGTGTCGCGGTGGCGGTGTCGGTCGGCGGGTGGGGCATGGCGATCGCGGGGTTCGGGCTGGCCCGCTCACTGGCGTCCGCCGTGGCGTGGCTGCTGGTGGCCGGTGGTGCGCTCCTCGCGCTGGGTGTCTTCCGGAAGACGGTGCTGCAGACGGCCGTTCCGGACGGGATGCGCGGCCGGCTCCAGGGGATCGACACGGTGGTGGCCGTCGGAGGACCCCGGCTGGGCGACCTCCTGCACGGCACGGTCGGCGCCGCCCTCGGTGTCACGTGGACCGTGACGGGCGGCGGTGCCCTGACCGTCGTGGCGGCACTCGCCCTCCTCCTGCTCCGCCCCGCGTTGCGGAAACATCGCGTGACCCTCACTTGAGGGTCAGCGGCGACGAACTGTCGCGCAGGCCCTCCAGCACGGCTCCGATCTCGGCGCGGGCCAGGTGGGTGGCCAGGCACAAGTGCGGGCCGTGGGCGAAGGTGGTGCTTGTCGGGGGTGCGGTCGAGGCGGAGCAGGGCGGGGTCCTCGAAGACCTGGACAGCCGGGCCGTCTCGTCACCGCCGAGGATCGGCCGCGTGGCCGGGCGGGTCGAGCGGGCTGCCCGCTCCGACGACGGGGCTGTACCTCACCGCATCCTGCCGGACGACCCCGGCCGCCAGTGGGGCCAGGGTCGACGAAGTGCACCTGGAAGCCGACCCGCGCGGCGGACGGCCCGTGGTCAGACGTTGCGCCGGTACTGGCCGCCGACCTCGAAGAATGCCTCGGTGATCTGCTGGAGGGAGCAGACGCGGGTGGCGTCCATGAGGACGGCGAACACGTTCTCGCCGCGTACCGCCGCGTCCTTGAGGGCGTCCAGGGCGATCTGGGCCTGGTCGTGGTTGCGGGCGTGGAAGTCCCGTACGCGCTCCAGCTGGGACTGCTTCTCCTCCTCGGTGGCGCGGGCCAGTTCGACGACGCCCGGCTCGGCGGTGTCGGCGTGGGGGTTGCGGAAGGTGTTGACGCCGATGAGGGGCAGGGAGCCGTCGTGCTTGCGCTGCTCGTAGAGCATCGACTCGTCCTGGATACGGCCGCGCTGGTAGCCGGTCTCCATCGCGCCGAGCACACCACCGCGTTCGCTGATCCGCTCGAACTCCTGGAGGACGGCTTCCTCGACCAGGTCGGTGAGTTCGTCGATGATGAACGAGCCCTGCAGGGGGTTCTCGTTCATCGCCAGGCCCCACTCCCGGTTGATGATCAGCTGGATGGCCAGCGCCCGGCGTACGGACTCCTCGGTGGGGGTGGTGACGGCCTCGTCGTAGGCGTTGGTGTGCAGGCTGTTGCAGTTGTCGTAGATGGCGATGAGCGCCTGGAGCGTGGTGCGGATGTCGTTGAAGTCCATCTCCTGGGCGTGCAGGGAGCGTCCGGAGGTCTGGACGTGGTACTTCAGCTTCTGGCTGCGCTCCCCGGCGCCGTACTTCTCCTTCATGGCGACGGCCCAGATGCGGCGGGCGACCCGGCCCAGGACCGAGTACTCGGGGTCCATGCCGTTGGAGAAGAAGAACGACAAGTTCGGGGCGAAGTCGTCGACGCGCATGCCGCGGGCGAGGTATGCCTCGACGTAGGTGAAGCCGTTGGCGAGGGTGAAGGCGAGCTGGCTGATGGGGTTCGCACCGGCTTCGGCGATGTGGTAGCCGGAGATGGAAACCGAGTAGAAGTTGCGGACCTTGTGGGCGATGAACCACTCCTGGATGTCGGCCATCATCCGCAGGCTGAACTCGGTGGAGAACAGGCAGGTGTTCTGGCCCTGGTCCTCCTTGAGGATGTCGGCCTGCACGGTGCCGCGCACGTTCGCCAGCGCGTGGGCACGCAGGTCGGCCGCCTCCTCGGGGGACGGGGCACGACCCTCCTCGGCGCGGAAGCGCTCGGTCTGCTGCTCAATCGCGGTGTTGAGGAAGAACGCCAGTACCGCCGGTGCCGGGCCGTTGATCGTCATGGAGACGGAGGTCGTCGGCGCCACCAGGTCGAAGCCGTCGTAGAGCGCCTTCATGTCCTCCAGGGTGGCCACCGAGACGCCGGAGGTGCCGACCTTGCCGTAGATGTCGGGGCGCTCGTCGGGGTCGCGGCCGTACAACGTCACCGAGTCGAACGCGGTGGACAGGCGGGTCGCCGGCTGGCCCTCGGACAACAGTTTGAAACGGCGGTTGGTGCGGAACGGGTCGCCCTCGCCGGCGAACATGCGGGCCGGGTCCTCGCCGTCGCGCTTGAAGGGGAACACCCCGGCCGTGAACGGGAAGTGGCCGGGCAGGTTCTCCGCCCGCCAGAACCGGACCAGTTCGCCGTGGTCGGTGAAGCGGGGCAGGGCGACGCGGGGGATCTTGTTGCCCGACAGGGACTCGCGGGTCAGTTTGGTGCGGATCTCGCGGTCCCGGACCTTCACGACCTGCTCGTCGCCGGAGTAGGAGGCGATGACGGAGGGCCATGTCTCGATCTGCCGCACGATGTCGTGCGGGAGGCGCGTGCGGGCGTCCTCCAGCAGCGCGTGGACGTTCGCGGCGTCGGAGCCGGCTTCGGCGAGCTCGGTCCCGACCAGCTCCAGCCGCTGCACCCGCCGGGCGGCCTCGGCCAGTTGCTCGGTGTCGGCGTGGTAGCCGCGTACGGTCTCGGTGATCTCGGCGAGGTAGCGCACCCGGTCCGGCGGAACCACCTGCCGGATGCCGGAGGAGTGACGGACGTCGACCCGCGCCAGCGCGCCCTCGGGCAGCGGCAGCCCCTTGTCGGCGAGGAGGGAGGTGAGGTGCTGGTGGAGCGCGGTGACGCCGTCGTCGTTGAAGGTGGCCGCCGAGGTGCCGTACACCGGCATGTCCTCGGGCCGCTTGCCGAACGCCTCGCGGTTGCGGACCAGTTGGCGGCCCACGTCCCGCAGGGCGTCCTTGGCGCCGCGCCGCTCGAATTTGTTGATCGCCACGACGTCGGCGAAGTCGAGCATGTCGATCTTCTCCAGCTGCGAGGCCGCGCCGAACTCGGGCGTCATGACATACAGCGAGGCGTCGACGAACGGCACGATCGCCGCGTCGCCCTGGCCGATGCCCGGCGTCTCCACGATCACCAGGTCGAACCCGGCGGCCTTCACGACGTCGATCACGTCGGAGAGGTGCTCGGGCAGTTCGCGGCTGCCGCGGGTGGCGAGGCTGCGGAAGAACACCCGGTTCCCGTCGAGGGAGTTCATCCGGATCCGGTCGCCGAGCAGCGCACCACCACCGCGGCGGCGGGTCGGGTCGACCGCGATCACAGCGATGCGCAGGGCGTCCCGCTGGTCGACCCGGAACCGGCGGACCAGTTCGTCGGTCAGCGACGACTTGCCGGAGCCGCCGGTGCCGGTGATGCCGAGCACCGGCACGTGCCGTGTCGCCGCCGTGGCCCGCAGCTCCCGCCGGAACTCCGGGGGAAGTTTGCCGAGTTCGGCACCGGTCAGGGCGCGGGCGACCGCGAACCGGTCGCAGGCCAGGACCGCGGTGAGATCGGCCGGCCTGCCGTCCCAGAGGTCGAAGTCGCAGTCCTTGACGACCGTGTTCACCATCCCCGCGAGCCCCAGTCTCTGGCCGTCCTCGGGCGAGAAGATCGTCACCCCGCTCTCGCGGAGCCGGGCGATCTCCTCCGGCACGATCACTCCGCCACCGCCGCCCACCACCCGGATGTGTTCAGCGCCCTGCTTCCGGAGCGAGGCGACCAGGTACTCGAAGTACTCGACATGTCCGCCCTGATAGGACGAGACCGCCACGCCGTGCGCGTCCTCCTCCAGAGCCGCGTCCACGACCTCCCGCACCGACCGGTTGTGGCCGAGGTGGATGACCTCGGCGCCCTGCGACTGGAAGATCCGCCGCATGATGTTGATCGAGGCGTCATGCCCGTCGAACAGCGCCGAGGCGGTGACCAGGCGGACGGGGTGGACAGGGCGATGCAGATCGCTCATGGCGGAGCCTTCCCAGGACACGTCGAAGAACGCGAGCTGAGAAAATAGTAGGACGTCCTAGTAAAATTGTGGGGGTCGGAGTGAGGAGAAGCACAGGAGGACGCCCGAATGGCCGCACCCTCCGAGCGGCTCAGGCGTACCGCTCCCCCTCGGTGGCGACGTTCGCGGCAGCGACCGCCTGCTCCTCGCCACCCTCCTCACCGCCCTCCTCGCGCTCCTTTCGCGCGGCGAGATCCCTCGCCACCCTGTCCGAGTACAGCCTCATCTCGGCCTCGGTCCGCAGATCGAACACCATTGCCTCCCAGCCCTTTTGACCGTTGCTTTACTTGAACATTACCCGACATGGTTCCCGTCAGCCGTGAATCCTGTTCGCACACAGGAAGTTGGCCCCTTGTTCACCACGCTGCGGACGGGCCGCGTGCCGCCTACAGTGGACGGATGCCCGCCCTCGCGCACGGTCCGCGGATCGCCGTCGTCGGCGGTGGCATCGGCGGTCTGGCCGCCGCCGGTTTCCTGCGGCGCGCGGGGCTGACGGCCACGGTCCACGAGCAGGCGCCCGAACTCGCCGAGGTCGGCGCCGGCCTGATGGCGGCCCCCAATGCCGTACGGCTGCTGCGTCGCCTGGGTGTGATGGAGCGGTTCCTGCGCCGGGCCGTGGCACTGGACCGGGGCTGGGAGTTGCGGCGCTGGGCGGACGGGTCGGTGCTCTCGGTGGAGAAGCTCACCGGCGTCTGCGAGCGGCTCTACGGTGAGCGGACCTACGTCGTCCACCGCGCCGATCTGCTCGACACCCTCAGGTCCGCCGTGCCGGGCGAGTGGATCCGGCTGGGCGCCCGGTGCACCTCGGTCGACGAGAGCGCTCGGGGCGATGCACTGCTCGGCTTCGCCGACGGCAGCGTCGTCGAGGCCGATGTCGTGATCGGCGCCGACGGGGTGCACTCGGTCGTGCGCGGCGCGGTCACCGAGCCCACCGCACCGGAGCGCTCCGGACTCTGCGCCTTCCGCACCCTGGTACCCGCCGCGGCCGCGCCGGAGTTCGCGCGGCGGCCCGCCCACACCATCTGGCTGGGACCCGGACGGCACTTCGTGCACTACCCGATCGCCGGGGGCGAAGCCGTCAACGTCGTCGCCATCGCCCCGGCCGGTGACCACACCGACGAGTCCTGGAGCGCGACGGCCTCCGTCGAGGAGTTCCGGGCCGAGTTCGCCGACTGGGACCCTCGGGTGAGGGACCTGATCGCGTCCGGCGGTACGCCCGGACGCTGGGCGCTGCTGGACCGGGCGCCGCTGCGACGGTGGAGCCGGGGCGGGATCACGCTGCTCGGCGATGCCGCCCACCCGATGTTCCCGTTCTTCGCGCAGGGCGCGGCCCAGGCCGTCGAGGACGCCGCCGTACTGGCCCGCTGCCTGGCCGACTCCCCCGACGACCCCCGGCGCGCCCTGAGACGCTACGAGTGCGCGCGCCTTGCCCGCACCACCCGGCTCCAGCACCTGAGCCACGCCCGCCGGGACGTCAACCACCTGCCCGACGGCCCCGAACAGCAGGCCCGCGACGCGGCGCTCGCCGACGCCGACCCGCTGGTGGGCAATGGCTGGATCTACGGGTACGACGCCGAGGAGGCACTGGCGATGCCGGCCTGATCCCGGACCGGGGCCGGGCGGACCGGGTGCGCGCCGGAGCGAAGGCCCTGGTCGGCCGAGAACCGGTGGGTCCACGGGCCCGTGGGTCCACGGCTCCCACCGAGGGCCGGCCCGCCGACCGGCCAAACTGACTCCCGGTCAAGCGATCTTGATACGTGATCTCTAGGATGAGAGCTCAAGACAACCATTCCGGCCGGTCCGACGGGGGGACCCAGAGGGACCGCCGGGGGTCGCCGATGCCAGGGACCGCTCCCCGGGCTGCGGTGATCTTCCTTCCCAGGAGGACCTTCCGCATGTTCCGAAGTATTGGCAACGCTGTCGTCAGACATCCCGTCTGGACGATCGTTGCGTGGTTGATCGCTGCCGTGGCGATCGTCGCCACCGCTCCGAGCCTGCCCTCGAACAGTGACGAGAGCAGTTTCCTCCCCAAGAGTTACGAGTCGATCCAAGCGGCGGATCTCCAGCAGAAGGCGTTCCCCAGCGCCTTCACCCCGTCCGCGATCGCGCTGTACCAGCGCACCGACGGCGGCAAGCTCACCGCCGCCGACCAGAAGGACGTCGCCCGGATCACCTCCGAGCTGGGCAAGAAGAAGATCGACCAGGTGCAGAAGGTGGTCCCCGGCCAGCCGTCCACAGACGGCAGGTACACCATGACCCTGGTCCAGATGGACAGCAAGAACGCCGGTCAGCCCGAACAGGCCGACGCGGCCAAGGTGTTGCGTGACGACGTCAGACAACTCGTCAAGGGCACGAACCTGGACGTCAAGCTCGGCGGTTCCGCCGCTCAGGCCCTCGACCAGCAGGACTCGTCCAAGCGCGGCGAGGCGCTGATCGGCATCGGCACCTTCCTCATCATCCTGGTGACCCTGCTGATCATCTTCCGGGCGCCGATCCTGGCCTTCCTGCCCCTGATCACGATCGGGTTGGTGTCGGCGATCGCCAACGGTCTGATCGCGTACGCCACCAAGCTCTTCGGCCTCCAGGCCAACAGCTCGATCTCGTCGATCCTGATCGTCGTGCTGTTCGGCGTGGGCACGGACTACTTCCTGTTCCTGATGTTCCGCTACCGCGAACGTCTGCGGCTCGGCGACGAACCGAAGCAGGCCATGATCAACGCGGTCGACCGGGTCGGCGAGGCCATCGCCTCCGCCGCCGGCGCGGTCATCATCGCCTTCCTCGCGCTGATCCTTTCGACGCTGGGCTTCCTCAAGCAGATGGGCCCTGCGCTGGCGATCGCGGTCACCGTCACCCTGATCGCGGGCCTGACGCTGATCCCGGCCGTCGTCTCGCTCATCGGCCCGAAGGTGTTCTGGCCGTCGAAGTCCTGGCAGCGCGAGCCGGAGACCGCCCGGTTCGCCGCCCTGGGCCGGGGTGTGCAGAACCGTCCCGGGGTCACCGCCGCGGTCTCCGGCCTCGTCCTGGTCGTGCTGTCGCTCGGCACGCTCGGCTTCAACGCCACGTTCGACCTGGCCTCGGGTTCCATGCCCAAGACCAAGGAGTCGATGGTCGTCCAGGACGAGATGCAGAAGGCGTACTCGGCGGGTGCCGCCGCGCCGACCGACGTCTACCTGTCCAGCACCGACGGCAAGGCGATCGACACCACGGTCTTCGACGCGTACGTGAAGAAGCTCGGGGCCGTGGACGGTGTGGCGAACGCCCGGCTGTCGCAGTTGAACAAGGACGGCACCACGATCGACTTCACCGTCACACTCAAGTACGAGGCGTCGACGGACAAGGCGATCGAGACGGTGGGACGGGTCCGCGAGGTCGCGCACGCCGACGCCCCGCCCCGCACCGAGGCCCTGGTGGGCGGCATGTCCTCGATCTTCAAGGACATCGACACCGCGGTCAACCATGACTACCGGACGGTCTTCCCCGTCGCCGCCGCGCTGATCATGCTCATCCTGGGGCTGCTGCTGCGCAGCGTGGTCGCCCCCTGGTACCTGATGGCGTCGGTGGGTCTGGGCTTCGGCGCCACGATCGGTGCCACGGTCTGGATCTTCCAGGGCGCGGTCGGTCATTCGGGGCTGATGTTCATGCTCCCGGTGATCATGTATCTCTTCGTGGTCGCCATCGGCACCGACTACAACATCCTGATGATCGCCCGGCTCAGGGAGGAGGCCCGCGAGGGGCGCGAACCGCGCGAGGCCGCCGGTATGGCCGTACGGCACGCCGGACCGACCGTGGCCGCGGCCGGCTTCATCCTGGCGGCGACCTTCGCCACGATGATGCTGGCCGGAAACGCCCTGCTCACGGAGATGGGCTTCGCGGTCTCCTTCGGCATCGCCATCGCCGCGTTCGTCATGGCGATGTTCTTCACGCCCAGCCTCACCGCGCTGATCGGCCACGCCGCCTGGTGGCCGGGGCACGCGGACCGGGCGAAGGAGACACCGGCCGTCCCCGCACCGGTCTCCGGCGGTGACCGGGACACCGCGGTGCAGGATCCGGCTGGTCGCCGCAGCTGACGCCGGGGGACAGGACGAAGGACGGCGTCCGCCGGGCCGCACGGCTCGGCGGACGCCGTCCTTCGTCCCCGCACACCACCGCCGAGCCGGACCCGGCCGGCCTCTGACACCCTGGATCCCGTGCCGAACCCCACGCCCGTCACCCCGGACGCCCCTACCCCCGTACGGATCCCGCTTCTCACCCAGCAGTGGCTCGACCTCACCTTCATCCACTGGGCCGTCGAACCCTCGGTCGTGGCAGGACTGTTGCCGCGCGGCACGGTGCCCGACACTCACGACGGGCTCACCTACGTCGGGCTGGTCGCGTTCCGGATGCACCGGGTCGGCTGGCTGGGGCTGCCGGGGGTGCCGTATCTCGGGACCTTCCCGGAGACCAACGTGCGCCTGTACTCGGTGGACGCGCACGGACGGCGTGGCGTGGTGTTCCGCTCGATGGACGCCTCCCGGCTGATCCCGGTGGTGATGGGACGCGTCGGTTTCCGGCTGCCGTACCTCTGGTCGCGGATGAGCGTCCGCACGGCCGGTGACACCGTCACCTACACCAGCTCCCGCCGATGGCCCGGCCCGCGTGGCGCCCGCAGCCTGATCACGGTACGGACCGGCGAACGCATCGAGGAGCCGACCGCTCTGGAGCACTTCCTGACCGCCCGCTGGGGCATGCACAACGCTTTCCTGGGCGGCTCCGAGCCGCTGGCCTACCTGCCCAACGACCATCCGCGCTGGCCCCTGCACCGCGCCGAACTGCTCACCTGCGAACAGGACCTCCTCACCGCGGCCGGCCTGCCCGCCCCGACCGGCGCCCCGGTCAGTGTCCTGTACTCCCCCGGCGTCCCGGTCCGCCTCGGCCGCCCGGCCCGCCCGGCGGGCATCCCCACGCCCTGACGGCCGACAGGGACCGCGTTCCTCGGACATTCACGGTGGGATCACGTCCGAGGGGTTGAACCGGGCCGCGGCCTCGCTAGCGTCTGTGGGCGTCCCGACTCCACACGAGTGAGGTGCCGATGTCCTCAAGACGTGTCCTCGCCGGCCTGGCGCTGGTTCCGGTGCTCGCGCTGTCGGCCGCCACGCCCGCGACGGCGTACGACGGCCACGAACGCCCCGCCGCGAAGCCGCACTTCGACCTCCAGGCCCACCGCGGCGGCCTCGGCATGACCACCGAGGAGTCCCTGGAGGGCTTCGGCAAGGCGATGCGCCTCGGGGTGTCCACGCTGGAACTGGACACCCATGTCACCAAGGACCGGAAGGTGGTCGTCAACCACGACCGGCAGATCAGCGCCGTCAAGTGCCGTGACACGGGCCCGGTGACGGCCGGCGACCCGATGTACCCGTATGTCGGCAAGTACCTCAAGGATCTGACGCTGGCTCAGATCAAGACCATGGACTGCGGTTACCAGCAGCTGCCCGGTTTCCCGGAGCAGGAGGTGGTCAGGGGATTCCGGATGGTCGAGCTGAAGGATGTGCTGAACCTGGTCAGGAGCTACCGCGCCAAGCAGGTCAAGCTGAACATCGAGACGAAGGTCGAGGCCGGCGCGCCCGAACAGACCGCGCCGCGTGGGCTGTTCGTGCGGCGCGTCTACGAGGAGATCCACCGCTCGGGCATCGAGAACCAGGTCACCATCCAGTCCTTCGACTGGGGGGCACTGGAGGCGATGCACAAGCTGGCCCCGAAGTGGCCGCTCGTCGCACTCACCAACTACGACTTCCTCCAGGTCGGCAAGCCCGGCGCGTCACCGTGGCTCGGCGGGATCGACGCCGACGACTACGGCGGTGACTTCGTCCGGGCCGCCGCCACGATCCCCGGCGTCAGAGCCCTCTCCCCCAACTACGGCTTCCCTCAGAGCGGCAAGGTCGGCGACCCCGACTTCCGTTTCTACGCCGACCGGGCGATGGTCGCGGAGGCCCACGCCCGGGGCCTGAAGGTCATCCCGTGGACCTGCGACGACCCGGCCACCGTGGGGGCGCTCATGGACATGGGCGTCGACGGCGTCATCACCGACTACCCGAACCGCGTACGGCAGATCATGGCCGAGCGTGGCATGCCTCTGCCGAGGGCGTACCGGCCTTACAGGTAGGGCAGTTGGGAGGGCCGCTTCCTGCGCGGCGCGACAACGGCACGCCTACGAGCGGTAGATGTCCGCCGGGAGAGCCCGCTTCGGGGCGGGACGCCGCACCCATCCGTACAGGACCACCGAGCAGACCGCCGCCAACGCGCACCAGGTCGACACGAACTCCAGCCGCCACAGCAGCCAGCACACCAGGGCGCCCGCCCCGGTCAGGACTCCGAGCCCGGTGAGCCAACGGTCGCCCGAGAGCAGCAGCGCGCCGACCGTGGCGATGAGGTAGCCCGCGACAAGGAGTTCCGGCCGGGGCAGTCCGATGACGTAGGCCATGGTGTGGCCGCGGATCTCGGCCCGGACGGGGCGGGTGGCGAGGCTGTGGGTGAGGAAGGCGGCGGTCAGCGCGCCCACCGCCGAGACCGCCGCCACCCGGCGTCCGGCTCTGCGTGGGGCCGCGCACCACACACCCACCGGCACCCAGACGGCGAGCACGGGCAGGGCGAGGACGGCCCAGGCGACGGTGGCCGGGCCGGTCCCTCCGCCGGTGTGCCAGACCTGGGCTTCGACCAGTTGGTGGGCGCCGAGCAGCAGGGGCAGCGCGGCGAGGGGCAGGTCTCCGGCGCGGCGGGTCCGGATGACACAGGCCGCCCCGACGGACGTAACGGCCGCGCCCGCCACGAGATCCGCTGTCGCACTCCAGCACATGACACCACCATGTCAGGCCGGGCCGTCGACCACGTACTCCGCCACGACGCGCACGGGGCCGGGGCCGGGACGGCATGCTCACTCGCAGATGTGCTGCGGTGGCCGGAACGTGCGGTCGGTGCCGGAGTCCCTGTTCACTTGGACGCGTACGGTCTCCAACTGCTGAAGCAGCGAGTGGAGTTGCCGCTGGGTCGGGTCGCGGAAGAACTCCAGGACAGCTCGGTGGAAGGCGTCCCGCAGTTCGGGTGGCATCACGTCGGAGGCGTCGAAGCAGAGGACGCGGGCACCGGAGGTGAGCAGGGAGTCGATCTTCCGCTCGACCGGCGTCGCGGAGTCCGGCGGCGACAACCCGGCCGTGTCCGGGAACAGCGGCCGTACCGCCGGACGCGCCTCCGCCCACCAGAGCTTCCGCCCGGCCGGGCTCGACAGCCGCTCGACGAGTTGCTGGGCGTCCGGGTCGTCGCTGAAGACGGCGGCCATGTCTCCCGCCACCTCGAACGCGTCCTGATATGCGGGCTGTCCGTCCAGATACCGGGCCGACGGCTCCACCTTCACGTCGTCGCCCGTATAGACGTACCGGATGAAGGCACTCTGGTGCTCGTGCGTGCAGGCGAATCCGGGGGAGTCCAGCAGGCCGCGCGGCTGTCCGTCGGCTCCGGCCGCGCCCTCGAACGACGTGGTCAGGGACCGTTCCACCGACTTCGGGGAGCGCTTCCCGAGCAGCTTCGCCCAGGTGGTCCAGGCGCGCTCGACGGCCGGGTCGCGCCAGTCGAGGCGGCCCCTGGCCCACTCGTCGTAAAGGGTGGGGCCGGCCTGGTGAAGCACGAGGTCCTCGATCCAGTCGGTGCCGGGCCACCCGGAGGTGGCCTGGGAGGCGAGCCCCACGCACCACGAGGGCCTGTCGCCGGGCGCGTCCCGTTTGCTCCACACCAGGCTCTTGAGGTCGGCCTTCAGCGGCACCCAGTACGCACGCGCCTTGTTGTCCACGATCAGAGTCGGCACCCAGGGCGGGTAGGCGCGCTGGGCGGTCTCCGCGGCGAGCGGCTTCAGTTTGTCGCGGCGGGCGTACTCGGTGAGTTCGCCGATGCTGTTGAGGACCGCCACGTCCGGCGGGTCGTCGGCCTCCAGCTGTGAGACGAGCGTCTCGCGCAGTGAGCGGGTGCCCTCGTAGGTGTACGTCCGTCCGGTTCCGTCGTCCAGTCTGTCGAGCACGGCTTCGAAGGCCCTGCCCTCCTCGCCGGTCCAGGGGCCGAGGACGACCAGTGGGTCGCGGGTGTCCGACCCGCAACCGGGAACGAGCGCCAGCAGACACACCACGAGGAGGACGCGGAGCAGGACGCGCAGGACACGGCTCATGCGACGGCTCCCGGGCGGGTGACGACGAGGTACTCGCGGCGGTACGCGTGCAGCGCGCCGGCGATCACGGCCGCGCCGACCAGGCCCGTGGGGAACACGAACGGGGCGATGCCGTCGAGGAAGGCGATCCGCCCGTCGGCCAGGTCCGCGTCGATCCTGGCCCCGAGCGTCTCGATGGCCTGCGGCTCCGGCCCGGCGAAGGGCCTCTCCTCGGCGACCGTCTCCGTCCTGGGCGAGGTCCGCTCGGCCAGCGCGTCCGCGACGGGGACGGTTGCGTGCTGGGCGTCCAGGGCGAGCAGGGCGTCGACCGTCAGGAACGGTACGGCGAGCAACGGCAGGGCGGCGGCCGCGAGCGGGATGCTCAGCCGGATCCGGAAGCGGTCGCGCAGGAAGGACACCGTCCGCCACAGCCCGACGGTGAGGAGGGAGAGGGCGAGCGCGGCGAGCACCGCCGCGGTGATCGTGTCCGCGCCCCAGGCGGCCCGGTCGGCGAGGCGTGCGCGCAGCCGCCCCTCCAGACCGGTCACCCGGTCGACGATCGAGGTCGCGGCGGAGCCGGTCGCGGCCGGGCAGGCCGGGTAGGGGCTCTCGCCGGTCGCTGCGGCGGCCGTCGAGCAGAGCATGCTGCGCGCGTAGGTGAGTTCGGCGTCGCGCAGGACCGGGTCGGTGGCGTGGCCCTGGGCCCGGCCGATCCAGCCGGTGTAGTCGACGACCAGCGCGGACACAACGCGCAGTTCCTGTTCCTCGGCGACGGTGAGGGCTCCGCTGCGGGTGACCTGGTTCAGGCTCTGCGTGGCACGGGCGATCCGGGTCCGGTACCGCTCGCTGAGCCCGCTGAGCTCGGCCGCCCGGCCCTCGGCGAGGTTCCGCTCGGCCTCGCCCTGCGCGATGAGCAGCGACACCCGGGCGTCCGCGAGGTCGACCAGGGCGGGCGCCGCGCGTTCCCGGATGTACGCGGAGTCGCCGCGCACACCCGCGTAGGCCCAGCCGAGCGCCCCGAAGGCCACCACGGCGAGCAGCGGCAGTGCGATCAGCCGGTCCCGCAGGTAGGCGCGGTTGCGGTGGCCGACGACGGCGGGCCAGGCGTAGCGGTGGACACGGCGGGCGAGTTCGGCGGTTACGGCGGCGACTGCCCGTGTGAGGCGGAGGGTGTCCTGTGTGACGGCGCGTAAGCGACCGTCCGGAGCCAGTCGGCGACTCTCTTGCCGAGCCATGGGCTGTCCCTGTGGTGTCGGAAGGCGAGCGGGCGGACCTCGTAGGCGCGGTCCAGGAGGATTTCGGCCACGGCCGCGTCCTCGGGGGCGGCGGAGCGGGCGGCCTGGTGGGCGAGGGTGACATAGCGGCGTGACAGGTCCTCGCGCAGACCCTGTTCGTCGGGCGGGAGGCCGAGCCGGGGGTCCGCGCCGGCGGACAGGGCCGCGAGGCCCGCCGCGTCGAGGGCGTCGCGGGCGAGGGCGCCCTGTACGGCCTCCCAGACCTCGACGGTCATCCGGACCCTGGCCTCCTCATCGGTCAGGCCGTGCGCGTGGAAGAGCAGAGCGAGGCGCTCCACCGCCTCGCGGAGCCGCTGCGGTACCTCGTCGTCGTGCTCGGCCCTGCGCACGTACTCGATGCCGATCCGCACGGCCGCGGTCCGCGCGGCGGTCCGGTGCCGCGAGTGCTGTGGTACGGCGTCCAGTTCGCGTACGGCCTCCTCGCGGGCCTTTTCGCCGTCCAGCGCGAGCCGGGCCCGTGCGGCGCCGAAGGCCGCGCTGCCCAGGGACGGGTTGCGCAGCCGGACCGCCTCGTAGAAGGTCAGGGCCTCGTACGGGCGTCCGAGGCGTTCCGCGCAGTGTCCGAGGGCCAGCTTGGGCGCGTACTCGCCCGGGATCGCCGCGTACACCTGGTCGAAGTGCCGCCAGGCCGTGGCGACCTGGTCGCGGGCCAGGGCCAGGAGCCCGTGGTGCCAGTCCAGCCGCCAGTCGTACGGGGCGCGTCGGGGGCCGATCCGTGTCTCGGCCGCCCGCAGTTCCCGTTCGGCGGCTTCCGGTCCGTCGGCCGGGTTCCGCAACCGGAGCCGGCAGCGCAGGAGATGGACCTCCGTGGAGTCCCGCCAGTCACCGATGTGCTGGAGCAGGGCCTCCGGGGCGGCATCGGCGAGTCTGCTCAGCTCGGCGTGATGCTCGTCGTGGGGGTCGGGGCGCGGGACCGGTAACCGCTGGGCGACCTCGGCGGGCGAGGGCGGGGCGAACGGGGACGGCGCGTCGGGGGCGGTCCAGTGGGCCAGGGGTGGCGCGGAGCCCAGGGCGCCGTCGAGGGCGTAGGCCGACTGGAGGAAGAGCGGCGAGGGCTCGAAGGTCTCGGCACCGGTACGCAGTGACCGCAACTCACGGAACACACCCCGAAGTTGCTGCTCCATCTCCCGCGCGTCGGCGAACCGCCCCGCGGGCTCGGTCAGCGTGGCACGGTGCAGGACACGGGCGAGCGAGAGGAGACCGAGTCCGCGGGGAACGGGCGCGGTGGCGTCTCCGGGCCCCCAGGGTTCCTTGCCGGGCGCTTCGCCTGCGACCGACAGAACCCGCGGCCTCGGCTCCTCCGAGTCGGCAGGTGCCTCTCCGGATCCGGCGACTTGGCCGACGCCCGGCGTGTCTTCGGCGTCAGGCGTCGGGACGGGTCCTGAGGGACTCGGATCGTGACGCGACTGCGGCGGTGCGGGCACGAGACCCGACGTCTGGGCTACGCCCGGGGTCGGGGCTGCGTCTGGTGTGGGAGCCGCGTCTGGTGTGGGAGCCACGCCCGGTGTGGGAGCCGTGCCGTGTGGCCGAGCCGCACCCGGCGTCGGAGCCGCACCGTGTGGCCGAGCCGCGCCCGGCGTGGGAGCTGCGCCGTGTGTGGGAGCCGCGCCGTGTGTGGGAGCCGCACCGTGTGTCCGAGCCGCGCCCGGTGTCGGAGCCGTGCCCGGTGTCGGAGCCGCGCCCGGTCTGGGAGCTGCGTCCGGTGTGGGAGCCGCACCGTGTGGCCGAGCCGCGCCCGGCGTGGGAGCTGCGCCGTGTGTGGGAGCCGCGCCGTGTGTCCGAGCCGCGCCCGGTGTCGGAGCCGTGCCCGGTGTCGGAGCCGCGCCCGGTCTGGGAGCTGCGTCCGGTGTCGGAGCCGCACCGTGTGGCCGAGCCGCACTCGGCGTCGGAGCCGCACCGTGTGTCGGAGCCGCACCCGGCGTCGGAGCCGCACCCGATGCCTCACCGACGTCCAGCGCGCCCTCACCAGCCGATCCCCGGCCGACACCCGACAACTCCCCGCCACCCAGCACCTCGCCGCCGCCCAGCACCTCCTCACCACCCGGAGCCTCCCCACGGCCCGGCACCTCCTCGCCACCGGGTACCCCCTCGCCCCCCAGCACCTGCCCGCCGCCTAGCGCCCCCTCGCCACCCGGCACCTGCCCGCCGCCCAGCGCCCCCTCGCCACCCAGCAGCTCCCCGCCGCCCAGCCCGCCCTCGCCACCCAGCGGCTCCCGGCCGCCCGGCACCGCCTCGCCGGCCAGCCCCTTCCGGACGGTCGGCGTCTCGCCCCTGGCCCTTGCCTCCTCGACGACCCGTGCCCGTTCGACGGCAGACAGGGCGCGCTCACCGGCCGGCGCGACCTCAGCAGCCGCCTCCGTTCCGACCGCCGCCCCCGTCGGCCTCCCAGCACCCTCTCCCGTCAGCCCACCGCCATCCGCCCCCGCGGGCCTCTCGGGCCCCTCCCCCGCCACCCCTCCGGCATCCGCCCCCGCCGACCTCACGGCCCCCTCCCCCGCACCCCCTCCGGCGCCCTCCCCCGCCACCCCACCCAGCGTCCCGAGATCCCCCAGCCGTTCCAAGTCCTCCGCCGACGTACCCAGTCCGCTCAGGCGCCGCAGCGTCTCGCCCAGGCTGAAGAGGTCGTCCTGTTGCCTGGACTCGCCGTTCGGGCCCACGGTCGGGGCGCTGAAGCTGGCGGTGGTCATCCCCGGGGCCCCGGCCGGGCGTACGCTGCCCACGTCGATGATCTTCGTCGTGGTGCCGTCGTGCATGACGTTGTCCGGCTTCAGGTCGCCGTAGACCTTGCCGGGCCGGTCGGCGTGCAGATAGGCGAGGGCCGACAGGATCCGCACACCGTAGGCGAGCACGAACTCGTGGAAGCGGTGGTCGCCGAACTCCCCAGGGTTCAGTTTCGCCCGCGCCCGCACCTCCTCCAGCGTGAGTCCGTCCACGTACTGGAGGACGAGGAAGTCGCCGACCTCGGGATGATGGCCGTAGTTGAAGACGCGGATGATGTCGTCGTGGCCGAGGTCGACGAGGGCCCGCCGCTCCCGGGCCAGGGCGCCCGCCGCGGCCGCCGCCTGATCGGGGTGCAGCATCTTGATGGCGACCTCGCGGTTGTCGACCTTGGTGTCGAGCGCGAGATAGACCTCGCCCATACCGCCGTAGCCGAGCGGCCGGATCAGCCGGTACTGGCCCGCGAGCAACTGCCCGGGAGGCAGCGGCAGTTCCCCGGGATCACTGCCGGGGCCCCAGCCGCGTCCCAGCAGCGTGATCGTGGGCAGCACGGTCGGGTCGGGGTTCTCCGCCGGAAGGTCGACATGCGCGGCCCTCAGAAACATCGGCGGCCCGGCGACGACAAGCGGACCGAACGACCCGTCGGATTCCGGTACTTCACCGCACGCACTCCCGCCCCGAGCCCCCTTCATGCCTCCTCAGGATAGGGCCAGGTGCCGGGATCGGCCCCCTGCGTTCCCTCTGAGAACCCTGATGCCACCGGGTTCGGCCGGACGGCAAGGCCGGGATCGGCGTCCCCCGCGGAGCGGCGCCCCTCTAGAGTGAGGGGTCCCTGTCAGAAGAGTCCGGACCGCAGCCGTCCTGGCCAGCAGCGGTGAAGGAGACACGGTGACCCTGCGCGAGAACGATCCGGAGTCCGTCGGCGGCTACCGGATCGAATCGCGGATCGGGACCGGCGGCATGGGTGTCGTCTATCTCGGCCGGTCGTCCTCGGGACGGGCGGTCGCGGTGAAGGTCGTGCACACGCGGTACGCGGACAACCCCGAGTTCCGGGCCAGGTTCCGGCAGGAGATCGCCGCCGCGCGCCGGGTCAGCGGCGCGTTCACGGCGCCGGTGGTGGACGCGGACCCGGAGGCGGCACGGCCGTGGATGGCCACCGCGTTCGTCCCGGGCCGTACCCTCGCGGAGCTGGTCGACGAGTCGGGACCGCTGGACTGGCCCGCACTGCGCCGCCTGGGCACCGAACTCGCCGAGGCACTGCGGGAGATCCACCGCGCGGAGGTCGTGCACCGGGACCTCAAGCCGAGCAATGTGCTGCTGCTGGAGAGCGAGGGCGACGACGGGGCCGTACGCGTCATCGACTTCGGCATCTCGCGCGCGGCCGACAGCGATGTCCGCACCCAGACCGGCATGGTGATGGGCTCGCCGCCCTTCATGGCACCGGAACAGTTCAGCCGCCCGCACGAGGTGGGCTCCGCGGTGGACGTCTTCTCGCTGGGCGCGGTGCTCGTGTACGCCGCCACCGGACACAGCCCCTTCGAGGCGGAGAACGCCTATCTGGCGGCGTACAACACCGTGCACGGTGAGCCGCGGCTGGGTGAACTGCCCGAGCAGCTGCGCCCGTTGGTCGCGCGATGTCTGGCGAAGGAACCCACGGACCGGCCGACGTCGAGCGAGGTCCTGGAGCGGCTGGCGGGGCTCCCGGAGGACCTGCCCGCGGGGCAGTCGGCCCAAGAGCCGTCCCCGGCGGCGAAGATGCTGTCGACGGACGTCATGACCTCGCCGCTGGGCGGCACCGGGCCGGTCCGGCGCGCGCGCCGCGGGAGGATGCTGTGGGCCGCCATCGCCGTCGTGGCGCTCCTCGGCGGGGTCGGGGCGGCCGCGGTCGCCGTGCTGGGCGACGAGCCGGCGAGCTCGGTCGACGAGTTCGACGCTCTCCCCCCGCGGACCACGCCGAGCGCGGCCACGCCGGCGGGCTGGCGGCCCTGGCACAACGCGTTGGGGTCGGACGGGAAGGACCAGCCGATGAGCATCGGCCCGTCCTGCACTCCCGACGCGCTCGGCGTCTTCTGCGCCTCCGAGGAGGTCGCCCTGATGCGGCTGAACCCGGCGACGGGAAACCTCGAGTGGACGAAGTCCATGAGCCGCAAGCAGGTCAGCAGCTTCTCGGTGCGCGAGCCCATCGTGCATGACGGTGTGGTGTTCGTGTACAGCGCGGACCGCTCGCAGGGCGTCGACGCCTACGACGGAAGGAGCGGCAAGCGGCTGTGGCAACTCAAGGGGCCGCTGGGCGAGTTCGAGTACCTGGGCGGAGTGCTCGTCGTCCGTCTGGACCAGCTCGGCTCCTCCCACACGGCACGCTATGCGGCCTACGAGCCGCGCACGGGCAAGGAGTTGTGGCGGCGCGAGCTGACCTCCACCTCACCGAGCCCCTTCTACGAGGGCCCGGGGGACACGCTCTACGCCGATCTGCGCGGCGGCGAGGGTGGTATCGCCCGCCTCGACGCGCGCACCGGCAGGACACTGGGCAGCGTCGACGCGCCGAAGGGCGACCTGTGGCTGGCGACGGTCCACGACGGCACGGCGTACTACGCGCGCTGGGAGGACGACTCCGGTGTGTCCGCCGCCTTCTTCGTGCAGGATCTCGGCAGCGGGAAGACCCGCCGGATCGACTTCCCCTGGAGCGTCGAGCCCGAGGCGCCGCCGCTGGTGCAGGGCGACACCATGTACATCTTCGACTACGGCAACGAGACCCTGCTCGCGCTCGACGTGAAACGGGGCAAGCCGCTGTGGTCCAGCTCGCGCGACCTGCGCGTCTTCAGCGAACCCGCCTACCACGCGGGCCGGTTGTACGTGACGATGCCGGACACCAGCATCCTGGCGCTCGACCCGAGGACCGGGAAGGAGATCGGCCGTACCGCCCCGTCCTTCGACACGGCCGGCCGCTCCTTCGAGGAACTGTCGCCGAGTTCGGTCCCGCCGCTGCGGGTGGGGAACGTGCTGTACGGGGTCACCGGCCCGGGAGTCTTCTCGGTGGCCGACGTCACCTGAACCGGGCGCGCCGGCCACGCGGGGGTGGGCCCGGCCCGGAGCTCGGGAAGGCCGGGCCCACCCCGGCGATCAGGCGGTGTGCAGGGTCAGGCCGTACCGGTTGAGGATCTCGTTGACCGGCTGGAACCAGGTCTCGCCGCCGCTGGAGCAGTTGCCCCAGCCGCCGGAGGTGACGCCCTGGGCCTGGTCGCCGCTGATGAACGAGCCGCCGGAGTCGCCGGGTTCGGCGCAGACGCTGGTCTTGGTCATCTGGTGCACCGCGCCCTGGCTGTAGTTGACGGTCTCGTTCATGGCGAGGACCGTGCCGCAGTGCCAGTGGGACGTCGAGCCCGAGCGGCAGATCGAGGAGCCGACGGGTGCCACGTTCGAGCCGCGCACGAGCTGGTCGGAGACGGTGCCCCAGCCGAGCACGACCGGGACGGTCCACCAGCCGCTGCCGACGTTGACCCAGGCGTAGTCGTTGTCCGGGAAGGACGAGCCCTGGAAGTTGCCGACGTAGCTGCGGTCCCAGCCGTAGACGCTGCCGGTGCGCTGGTCGCAGTGGCCGGCGGTGACGAAGCCGCCGTAGACCGAGAACCCGATGGAGCAGCGGACGTTGCCGGTGTAGTAGGGGTCGCCGCCGACGGTTCCGGCGGCGAAGGTGGTCGGCGCGGCGGCCACTTCCCGCACGGCGACGGGACCCGCCTGCCGGGCGCGGTCGAGGAATCTCTGGACATCGTTGTCACGCTGTCGGCCGCTGACGATGTTCACCACCACCGCGCCGGCCTTCGGGTCGACGTGCCAGCTGCTGACGGCGTCCGGTGCGGGGAGTTCGTCGAGCCGGGCCTGGGTGGCGGAGAGTTCGCGGGCGCTGTGGGGGACGGTACGGACCGTGGCGCCGGTGGCGCGTATCTCGCGGAGGGCGGTGGCGGAGGCGCCGGGGGTGACGGCGACGGTCAGCGTGCCCTTGGCGGCGTCGAACCAGGAGCCGCCGTACGAAGTGCCCGCGGTTCGGCGGACCTTGGGCTCCAGAGCGGTGGCCCGCTGCTCGGCGGCCAGCCTCGTCACGGCTTCGGCCTTCGTGAGGTGGAGGTCCCGCTGCATCGCCGTGAGGAGTCCGGCGGAGGCGGGCTGCTTCTCGCCGGCGGTGGCCGGGACCGTGCTCGCGGTCGCGCCGGCGCCGAACAGGAGCAGCACGGCCAGGCCCGCGCGCATGATGCTGCGTCTCATGGAGATTGCCCTTCGTCGTTCCAACGGGGTGGGGGTGGAACAGCAGAGTTCTCTGAGAGCGCTCTCAGTGGTGTGGCCCGGCAGAGACTAGCCGCTCAGCATTGACAGGTCCATACCAATAGCAAGGTTGTCGGAATCCCGGCCGTCGGAACGGATTTCTTCGGCCCCGTCCGGGGGATCTTGCCCAGGAGCCATTTACCGCCTCACGAAGGAACGCGATGACACGGAAGAAAGCCCTGGTGGTCAGAGGCGGTTGGGAGGGACACCAGCCGGTCAAGGCCACGGAGCTGTTCCTGCCCTTCCTGGAGAGCAACGGCTACGACGTCCGGATCGAGTCGTCGACCGAGGTCTACGCGGACAGCACCGAGATGGCCTCCACCGACCTCGTCGTGCAGTGCGTGACCATGTCCGAGATCACCGGCGAGCAACTGTCGGGACTGAGCGCGGCCGTCGTGGCCGGTACCGGTCTCACCGGCTGGCACGGCGGGATCGCGGACTCGTTCCGTGCCTCCTCCGACTATCTCCACCTGGTGGGCGGCCAGTTCGCGACCCATCCGGGCAAGGAACCGTGTGAGCGGCGGGGCGGCGAGGACGACAACTTCCTGCCCCACACCGTCGACCTCACCGATCTCGGCCGCGAACACCCCGTCACCGCGGGCCTCGACGACTTCGAGCTGGACACCGAGCAGTACTGGGTGCTCCACGACGACCTGATCGACGTCCTCGCCACCACCACCCACCCCGCCCAGCCGTGGCAGCCCTGGCACCGCCCGGTCACCTCCCCGGCGATCTGGACGCGCCAATGGGGCGCCGGGCGGGTCGTGGTGACGACACCGGGGCACAGCCTCGACGTACTGGAGAACCCGAACGTCCGTACCGTCATAGAGAGGGGCATGCTGTGGGCGACGCGCACCGCATCGGCGTCGTAGGTCTCGGCGTCATCTCCCGCGCCTACCTGGACACGCTCGCCGGCCACTCCACCGTGCGCGTCACCGCGGTCGCCGACCTGGACGCCTCCCGTTCGGCCGCCGTCGCCGCCGAGCTGCCCGGTGTACAGGCGCTGTCCGTCGAGGAACTGCTCAGCAGCCCGGACGTCGACACGGTGCTCAACCTCACCGTCCCCGCGGCGCACGCCGAGATCGCCCTCGGTGCCATCGCCCACGGCAAGAACGTCTACGGCGAGAAACCGCTGACCGCCGAACTCACCGACGCACACGCCGTCCTGGAGGCCGCGGCGAAGGCGGCGGTCGGCGTGGGGTGCGCGCCGGACACGGTCCTGGGCACCGGCGTCCAGACGGCACGGGCGGCGGTGGCGGCCGGAGCCGTCGGCCGGCCGCTGTTCGCGTCCGCCGTCATGGTGACCCCGGGCCACGAACGCTGGCATCCCCAGCCGGACTTCTACTACACGGCCGGTGGCGGCCCGCTGCTGGACATGGGGCCGTACTACCTGTCCGCCCTGGTGCATCTGCTGGGTCCGGTGCGTGCCGTGATCGGGGCGTCCAGCCGGCTCCGCAGCGAGCGGGTCATCGGGTCCGGCCCGCGCGCGGGCGAGCGGATCCCGGTCGAGGTGGACAGCCATGTCTCCGGGGTTCTCGAACACGAGGGCGGAGTCCTCACGACGCTCACGACGAGCTTCGACGGCGTCGCCACCACGGCCGCGCCGATCGAGGTCCACGGCGACAGAGGCACCCTCACTGTCCCGGATCCGAACAACTTCCACGGCGACGTACGGCTCCTCGAACTCGGTGAGGGCGACCAGGGGTGGCGCACCCTCCCGCCGTCCGCGGGTTATGCCGGCGCCACCCGGGGTGTGGGACTGGTCGACTTCGCCGCCGCCGAGGAGCAGCGGACACCGCGTGCGAGCGGTGAACTCGCCCTGCACGTCCTGGAGATGATGACGGCCCTGCTCCGTTCGTCGGCGGAGGGGCGGCGGATCGAGCTGTCGACGTCGGTGGAGCGGCCCGCTCCGGTGCCGCTGACGCCTCCGGAGAAGTGGCGCTGATCAGTCCACGGGCCAGGTGTGCGCGGGTGCGTTGAGGTGCATGTAGTCCATGTACGTCATCGTCATCCGGCGCAGCGCCTCCTGGCGGTCGCAGCCCGCCTTCTCCAGGTGGTGGACCGTCTCCGCCTGCCACAGGGCGCCGTTGCGGGCCGTGACGCACCGCTGCTCGATGACCCCGAGCAGCGGCTCACGCCATTCCGCGTCCATGCCGGCCAGCTCCAGACCCCGGTGGGCGAGGGGCAGCAGCCGCCGCAACACCAGTTCCGTGACCGGGACTTCGCCCACCCCCGGCCAGTACAGGCGGGCGTCGATGCCGTCACGGGCGGCGGTGTGCAGGTTCTCCTCGGCGACCGAGAAGGACATCCGCGTCCACACCGGCCGGTCCTCGTCGACCAGGGCGCGCGTCAGGCCGTAGTAGAAGGCGCCGTTGGCGATGATGTCGGCCACCGTCGGCCCGGCAGGCAGCACCCGGTTCTCGATGCGCAGGTGGGGGCCGCTGTCGGTGACGGCGTAGATCGGGCGGTTCCAGCGGTAGATCGTGCCGTTGTGCAGGGTCAGTTCGCCGAGTTCCGGAACCCCGCCACCGTCCAGTGCCTCCTGCGGGTCCTCGTCGTCGCAGATCGGCAGCAGTGCGGGGAAATAGCGCACGTTCTCCTCGAACAAATCGAAGACGCTGGTGATCCACCGCTCACCGAACCACACCCGGGGCCGTACGCCCTGCGCCTTGATCTCCTGGGGCCGGGTGTCGGTGGCCTGCTCGAAGAGGGGGATGCGGGTCTCGCGCCACAGCTCCCTGCCGAAGAGATACGGCGAGTTGGCCGCGAGGGCGGTCTGTACGCCCGCGACGGCCTGCGCCGCGTTCCAGTAGGCCGCGAACTCCTTGGGAGCGACCTGGAGATGGAACTGCGTGCTGGTGCAGGCGGCCTCGGGGGTGATGGCGTCGGCGTACAGGGCGAGCCGGTCCACGCCGTCCAGCTGGATGTGCAGGTCCTCGCCGCGCGCCGCGAAGATCTGCTCGTTGAGCAGCCGGTAGCGCGGATCGCCGGAGAGGGCGGTCTCGCCGACGTCCGTCTCGCCCAGCGTCGGCAGGATGCCCACCATGATCAGATGCGCGCCGACGGCCGATGCGCGTTCCTCGGCGTGGTTGAGGGCGTCGCGGATCTCCTGCTCCCAGGAGCCCGGGCCACCGGACAGGAGGCGGCGGGGCGGGATGTTGATCTCCAGGTTGAAGCGGCCCAGCTCGCTCGACCAGGCTGGGTCGGCGATCGCCTGGAGCACCTCGGTGTTCCGCATCACCGGGAGCCCGTCCTCGCCCACCAGGTTGAGTTCGATCTCCAGGCCGACCTGTGGCCGCTCGCTCTCGAAGCCCGACTCGCGCAGCATCTGTGCGAGGACGTCGAGGCAGGTGTGCATCTTGTCCCGGTACCGTCGGCGGTCCTCCCGCGTGAACACCTGGGCAGGCACGTCACGTCCCATCGGGCCCTCCCGAGTCCCCTCGGCGGATACCTCTTCCGTCCCAGAGTCCCACCTATGAAGCGCCTCAAACAGTCGGCGCTCAGCGTCGGGGCAGTGTGCGACGCGCCGCTCACAGAACGTGCGCCCCGGCCCGCAGCCAGAGGGGGGCGGCGGTGAGGGGGATACGGACCCGACGCCAGGCGGGGCCGGTGATCGGTCCCCCGGAACCCGCGTACGGCAGCCACTCCCCCGGCGGGAACCACACCTGCCGCCGCCCTCCCGGCGCGTACAGCGGCGCGACCAGCAGATCCGGGCCCAGCAGGTACTGGAGGTCGGCCGCGTGGGCGTCGGGGCGGTCGGGATGGTCCAGGGCCATGGGACGGGCGAGCGGCTCGCCGGTGCGGACCGCGTCGGCGGCGGCCCGGAGGACGTACGGCAGCAGGCGCGTGCGCAGCCGGGCCGCGTGCAGGACGGCCGCGTACGCCTCGTCGCCGAAGTCCCAGGGCAGCCGGGACGTCATGCCGTGGAACCGGCTCAGGGGCGACAACAGACCGAACTGGGCCCAGCGGGCGAAGAGTTCGGGATCCGGTGTGCCGTGGAAGCCGCCGATGTCGTGGCTCCAGAAGGGGTGACCGGAGAAGGAGAGCGAGAGGCCCGCGCGCAGGGTCGAGGCCAGGTCCTGCCAGCTCGCGTTGGAGTCGCCGGTCCACTTGGCGCCGTGCCGCTGGCCACCGGTCCAGGTGGAGCGGCCCCAGGTCAGGCCGTGGCCCGCGACCTCTTGGGTGACCTCGGCGACCAGGTCGCCGAAGAGGAGGGGGTAGAGGTTGTGCAGTCGGTCGCCGGTCATGCCGTCGTACGCCACCGCCTCCGCGGGGACCGCCTCGCCGAAGTCGGTCTTCAGGACCGACACCCCGGTGACCAGTACCTCGCGAACCCGGCCCCGGAGCCAGTCGACGGCGCCGGGATGGGTCAGGTCGAGGACGGCCGAGTCCGGGTGCGCGCCGCCCCAGACCTGCCCGGTCCACGTGCCGCCCGAAGCGCCGTGCAGGAACCAGCCGTTGCTGTCGATCTCGGGGAAGTGCGGGCTGTGGACACTGATGTACGGGTTCATCCAGAGGGATACGTGGAAGCCCTGCCTGGTCAGGTCGGCCACCAGCCCGCGGGGGTCCGGGAACGCCTCGGTGTCCCATTCCATGTCCGACCAGCAGCCGGGTCGCTGCCAGTAGGTGTCGATGTGCAACACGTCGCAGGGGAAGCCGAGTTCACGGATACGGCGGGCTCGCTCGCGTACCTCGTCCGCGCTGTCCCGGCGGAAGCCGCCCGAGATCCAGGGGCCGCAGGCCCAGGGCGGGGGCATCAGAGCGGGCCCTGTCAGGTCGCGGTAGGTGCGCAGGCACTCGGTCGGGGTGCCGGTGATCAGGTAGTAGTCGAGTTCCTCGTCGGGGACGGTCAGCGACCAGGCGCCGGTGTTGCTGTGCGCGAGGTCGAAGGAGGCCGCGCAGGTGGTGTCCACGAGGACGGCGTAGCCCCGGCTGGAGAGCAGGAAGGGGACCGCCTTGTAGGAGCGAGTGCCGGTCGAGCCCTGGGCGTCCTCGACCCAGCAGTCCACCCGCTGTCCGCGCAGGTCCGGGCCGGTGAAGCGTTCACCGAGTCCGTAGAAGTGCTCGTCGGGCTCGGCGAACCAGCTGTCGTGGTAGGCCAGTTGGCCGTCAGCGAGTTCGGTGACGCCGAGAGGCAGGACGGTCCTGCGGTCGCTGGGGTCACTCACGTCGGTCGCCTGCCGTAGGTGATGGTCCGTCAATTCCATGGTGAGGGGTGTCAGACGGACTGCGAGAGACAGCGACTCGAGGTGCAGGGTGAAGGCGTCCGGGGACCGCTCCACCGTGCAGCTGGTGCCCGTCGGTGCGGTGACGACGGGCACCCGCGGTGCCGTCGGTACGCCGTCCAGCCGCAGGGTGATCCGCAGGCAGTTGCCCGTCGCCGGGCGCAGGCGGAGCGTGCCCGCACGACCGGCTGCCGTGCGTACGTCGAGGGTCACGCCGTCCTGGCCTGCTGAGGCGACAAGGGCACCGGCCAGGGGATCCAGCAGGGCCGGGATCAGGAGGGGAGGCGGTGCGACCCAGGGTGTGCCGTCACGAGGGTGCATGGCGTTCAGCCCCTCACACTGCCCGCGGTGAGCCCGCCGACGATGAAGCGCTGGAAGACGGCGAAGACGGCGACCACCGGGATGCTGATGAGGGTGGCGGTGGACATCAGGGCGCCCCACGACGTCCCGTGCTGCCCGATGAAGGCGTTCAGCAGGACGGTCACGGGCTGCACCTCGGGCCCCTCGGCGAGCGTGAGCCCGAACAGGAACTCACCCCACCCGATCAGGAAGGACAGGCCGGCCGCCGCGACCACACCGGGCACCATGAGCGGCAGGACGACCCGCAGGAGCACACCGGGCAGTCCGCAGCCGTCGACCAGGGCCGCTTCCTCCAGTTCAGGAGCGACACTGCGTATCACCGGGCGCAGCACGATCACCGTGAAGGGCAGCGTGAGTGTGGTGTCGGCGGCGATCAGGCCCAGGTAGGTGTCGGTGAGACCGGCCCGCCGTTCGAGGATGAACAGCGGGGCCGCCAGCACGATGGCGGGCGGGATCTGGGCGACCAGGAGCGCGAGCACCATCGCGCCCGAACCGCGCATCCGGATCCGGGCGAGCGCGTAGGCCAGCGGGACGCCGAGCAGCAGGGTGAGCGCGACCACCCCGCAGGAGATGACGAGACTGTTGAGCAGCGCCCGGGTCAGGCCCTCGTAGCCCAGGGCCGTCGAGTAGTTCTCGCCGGTGACGGGGCTGGGCGCCCACTGCGGGCTGGGGGTCTGGATGCGGTCGGGCCGGGTGAGGCTGGTCTTCACCATCCAGTACACCGGCAGCAGGAAGGCGGCGGTGATCAGCGTGGCGGCCGCGGTCAGCAGCCAGGGGTGACGTGGCGGTCTCATACGGCACCCCCCGCCGGCGCCTCGTCCTCACGCCGCAGCCGCCGTACGTACCAGGCACCCGCCAGCAGGGGTACGACGAGCAGCAGCAGGCCGGCCGCGGCGCCCTGGCCGAACCGGAAGAACGTGAAGAACACCTCGTAGACGTAGAGGGACAGCACACGGGTGGCGTCGACCGGGCCGCCGCCGGTCATCACGTAGACGAGGTCGAAGACCTTGAAGGTGTAGAGGAGACCGAGGAGGAGGACGGTCACCGAGACGGGCCGCATCAGCGGGAGGGTGATGTGGCGGAAGCGCTGCCAGGCGCTCGCCCCGTCGATGGCGGCGGCCTCGTGGAGTTCGGGGTCGATGGTGTGCAGTCCGACCAGGAGCAGCAGCATGTTGAAGGGCACGCCGACCCAGACGTTGGCGAAGACCACCCCCGCCATCGAGGTGGAGGGGTCGGTGAGCCAGTCGTGGGACAGGCCGGCCGGTTTCAGCAGGGCGTTGTAGGCGCCGGACTCCGCGTCCAGCATCCAGCGGAAGAGGGTGCCGCTGACCACCGGGGGCAGCAGCCAGGCGACCAGCAGGAGGGAGCGCAGCAGGCCGTTGAAGGGGAACGGGCGCGCGAAGAGCAGGGCCAGGGCGAAACCGATCGTGAACTGGAGCAGCAGCGAGCCCCCGGTGAAGACCAGGGAGAGGCGTACCGAGTGCCAGAAGGCCGGGTCGTCGGCCACCGCACGGTAGTTGTCCAGGCCGTTGAACCGCTCGGCTCCGCCGAGGAGTTGACCGAGGTCGACGTCGTGGACGGAGGTCCACACGTTGTAGAGGAGCGGGTAGGCCAGGAAGAGGGCGAGGAAGGCCAGGCCCGGCAGGCAGAACAGGTAGCCGGTGCGGCGGCGCCGCGCGGAGGGCGAGAGGGGCTGTCTCATTGCTCGCCCAGAGCTTTGTCGATCTTTCCGGCCGCGGTCCTGGCCGCGGCGGACGGCGACGCGGATCCGGTGAGTACGGCCTGCTCCGCCTCCGCGACGGCCTGCGAGGCCTCGGCGTAGTGGGGGCCGTACTGGCGTGGCCGGGCCAGGGGCAGCTGGCTGAGGAAGAGCCGCAGGGCCGGGTCGGAGGCCCAGCTGCCCCGGTCGGCGAGGTCCTTGCGGGCGGGGAGGTCGCCGAAGGACACCAGGTACGGCACCAGGACCGAGGGACGCTGCGTGTACTCCAGGACCTCCCACGCCTTGTCGACGTGCTTGCTCTTCGCCATCACGACCCAGTTCTCGCCGCCCAGGCAGGTGGCGGCCGCCTTGTCGCGGGGCAGGGCGACGACGGTCCAGTCGAAGTCGGCCTTCTTCAGGGTGGGGATCTGCCAGGGTCCGTTGATCTGCATCGCGGCACGCTGGTTGAGGAAGCGGGTGTTGACGTCCTGCTGGGTCCAGCCCACGCACTGTTCGGACAGGGAGCCCTTGGCGATCAGTTCGTCGAGGAAGGTGAGCGCGGTGGCGCCGTAGGTGCTGAAGGTGTCCAGGTCGCCGCCCGCCTGCCAGAGGAACGGCAGGAACTGGAAGACGCCCTCCTCGGTCTTGATCGCGCTCAGCGCCAGGCCGTAGCGGTCGCCGCTGGTCAGCTTCTGTGCGGCGGAGGCCAGTTCGTCCCAGGTGGTGGGAGGTTCGACGCCGGCCGACTTGAGCATGCGGGTGTTGCAGTAGAGGGCGAGGCAGTTGCTGTTGTTGGGGATGCCGAGGGTCTTTCCGCCCACCTGACAGCCGGACCACGGGCCCTTGTAGTACTCGTCCGCCTGGCCCCATTTCTCGACTCTGGAGGTGAGGTCGGCCAGCAGACGGCTGCCGCCCAGGGTGTTCATGGAGACGTTGTCGACGATGGCGAGGTCGGGCAGGTCGCCGGAGATCGCGCCCAGGGTGATCTGCCGTTCCAGCTCGGCGAACGGGAAGGTCCGCCGCTCGATCCGCACATCCGGGACACCGGTCTCGATGTCCTTGATCAGACGGTTCATTCCGGGCTGGAAGTTGTCCAGAGTGAAGTAGTCCCACCAGCTCAGGGTCACCGGGCCCGAGGTGTCCGAGCTGCAGGAGGCCAGACCGAGGGCGGCGGCGGCCGCCGCCACGCCGGAGACACGCAGGAAGCCACGGCGGTCGACGGGGTACGACATGGTCTGCTCCCAGAGGTTCGATGATCGGGCACAGAAACCGACGTATCAGAAATCCAGGTCGATATCGGGGAAATCGGGTAGTTCGGTCTCGGGTTCCGAACCCGGCACCGATGGGCAGCGTCCCGTGCTCCCGCGCAGGGTGATCAGCGGTTTCAGCAGGACGTGCCGGGGCGGCGAGTCCGGTGAGCGCAGCCGCCGCATCATCAGGTCGACGGCGACCCGGCTCATCTCCTTGGCGGGTATCTCCGCGGCGGTGAGGGGCGGGTTCACCTGTTCGGCCCAGGGGCTCGCCGCCACGCCGACGACGGAGAAGTCGCGCGGCACACTGCGGCCGTTGCGGGTGAGTCCGCGGTAGACCCCCTCCAGGGCCGCTTCGTTCATGGTGACCAGCGACGTCGTCGCCGGGTCGTCGCTCAGGATGCGCTCCACGACCCCCTCCCCCGAGGCGAGGTCGTCGCCGCAGAGGTAGGCGTGCGGGGTGAGCAGCAGTTTCTTCATCGCCTCGGTGTAGCCCTCGTCCCCGAGCCGGGCGAAGCCGTAGCCGCTGTCGAAGAGCTGCTCGGACCGGTTGACGAAGGCGATCCTGCGGTGGCCGAGGTCGGCGAGGTGCTGGACGCAGCCGCCGGCCAGTCCGGCGAAGTCCAGGTCGACCCAGCCGGCCACATCGGCCCGGTGGTTGCGGCCGATGGCCACGAAGGGGAAACCCGCCTCGGCCAGATGCTCGACACGGTCGTCCTCCCGGCGGATCTCCATGACGATGACGCCGTCCACCCGCCGGTCGTCGACCATCCGCAGGAACGAGGGGTCGTCGTGACTGCCGGCGGGTGCGAGCAGCAGGTCGTAGCCCTGCCCGGCGGCGGCCTCCGCCACCCCTCCGACGAAGGCGAGCTGCATGGTGGTGTACTCGCGGAGGCGGCCGGCGGGCGGGTAGAAGAGCCCGAGCGTGTGCGTGCCACCGCCGGGGTCGTCGATCCTGGGTCGCTCTGCCATGGTCAGCCGGCCGGGAGGGATTGTTCGGCCCAGATGGTCTTGCCCATGGGTGTCTGGCGGGTGCCCCAGCCCTGGGTGAGCTGGGCGACCATGTGCAGCCCGCGACCGCCCTCGTCGTAGGTGCGGGCCCGGCGCAGATGCGGGGCGGTGTTGCTGGCGTCGGAGACCTCGCAGATCAGGGTCCGGTCACGGATGAGCCTCAGGCCGATCGGTACGGCGCCGTAGCGGATGGCGTTGGTGACCAGCTCGCTCACCACCAGCTCGGTGACGAACGCCGCCTCCTGAAGGCCCCACACGGTGAGCTGGCGGGTGGCCTGGGCCCGCGCGTCGGCCACGATCGCCGGGTCGGAGGGCAGCGCCCAGGCGGCGACCTGGTCGGCGTGCAGGGCACGGGTGCGGGCGAGGAGCAGGGCCACGTCGTCGGAGGGGCTCGCGGGCAGCAGGGCCCTCAGGATGGTGTCGCAGGTGGCCTCCAGCGAGGTGACGGGACCGGCCAGGGCCTCGCAGAGCCGTTCGAGACCCAGGCCGACGTCACGGTCCCGCGCCTCGACCAGGCCGTCGGTGCAGAACGCCAGCAGACTGCCCTCGGGCAGTTCCAGCTCGGTGCACTCGAAGGGCAGGCCGCCGACGCCGAGCAGCGGCCCCGGGGTCAGCTCGACCACGCGGGCCGTGCCGTCGGGGAGCAGTACGACGGGCGGCACGTGACCGGCGCTGGCGAAGGTGCACACGCGGGACACCGGGTCGTAGACGGCGTACAGACAGGTCGCGCCGATCTCGCCGCTGACGAAGTAGGGCTCGTCCGGGTCGATGTCCTCCTTGTCCGTCGCGAGGTGCATGACCAGGTCGTCGAGGTGGGTGAGGAGCTCATCCGGGGGCAGGTCGACGTCGGCGAGAGTGCGGACGGCGGTGCGCAGCCGGCCCATGGTGGCGGAGGCGTGGATGCCGTGGCCGACGACGTCCCCGACGACCAGGGCCACCCGGGTGCCGGACAGCGGCACGACGTCGAACCAGTCGCCGCCGACGCCCGCGCCGGTCCCGGCGGGCAGATAGCGGTACGCCACCTCGACGGCCGCCTGTCTGGGCAGGTCCCGGGGCAGGAGGCTGCGCTGAAGGGTGAGGGCGTTGGTGCGTTCGCGGGTGTAGCGGCGGGCGTTGTCGACACCGACCGCGGCCCGGCCGGCGAGTTCCTCGGCGAGGATCACGTCGTCCGCCTCGAAGGTCGGGGAGGCGCCGATCCGGGCGAAGAGCGCGACGCCGAGGGTGATGCCCCGGGCGCGCAGAGGGATCGCCATGACGGAGTGGAATCCGTACTTCTCGTTGCTGGCGGTACGGGCCTCGTGCTCGGCGAGCCACCGGGTGAAGTCGGGGTCGCCCGCGCCGCTGAGCACCGGTTTCCCGTCGGCGAGACAGCGGGCGGGCGGCGAGAACGGCGGGTACGTGTCCATCCCGCCGAGGTCGATGGCCGCCTCGGGCACACCCTCCTCCTCGGCGGCGGACTGGTGGGCGACCCTGCGGAGCACCACGGCCGCGTCGACCGGTCCGGGTACGGGTTCGTCCCCGCGCAACACGGAGTCGAGGAGGTCCACGCTGACGAAGTCGGCGAGGCGCGGGACGGCGAGGTCGGCGAGCTCCTGGGCGGTGCGGGTCACGTTCAGGGTGGTGCCGACGCAGGTGCCGGCCTCCTGCAGCAGGGCGAGCCGCTGCCGGGCCGCGTGCTGGTCGCTGCTGTCGAACGCGGCGGTGCCCACACCGACGACCTCACCGGTGGCGGGGTCGCGGACGGGCCAGAGCTCGATGACCCAGGCGCGGTCATGGGCGGAGCCGCGGGGGAATGCGGCGCCGGGGGTGCAGGACGGCTCCGGGGCCAGGCACTCGTAGCGCATCGGGGCGCGTTCCTCGGCGACGCGGCGCACGCACCGGAGGAAACCTTCGTCGGCCGGAGCGGTGGCGGGGGGCTCGTGTCCGGCTCGGTGAATCGCTGGTCCACCCCCGTTGGCCCATGGCTCCCTGCCTTGCGCCGCCGCGTTCCGGCGCCACGAGCCGGACGTCACGCTGTGGGTGGAGAGCGCGATCGGGGACTGGTCGAACGCCCACTCCACCATGGTCCGCTCGGGGTGCGGGCCGAGAGCCACGACGAAGGACCGGGCCCTGCCGTCGGCGTCCAGCGAGGGCTGGGCGTGCAGGGTCGTCTCGACGCGGTGGCCGTCCCGATGCCGCAGTGCCGCCGTGCCCCGCCATTCCTGGGAGCCGGTGAGGGAGAGCCCGGTCGCCTCGGGCGCTCCCTCACCGAGGAGCAGATCGGTCGCGGGGCGCCCTACGACCTCCGGGGCCCGGTGGCCCAGGAGTCGTCGAGCGCCCTCGCTCCACCCTGTGACCACGCCGTCCAGGCCGAGGGTGACCGTCGCGACATCGGATGACCACCCGCTGTGACCGTTCCCTTGATCAAAAGTGGCCATTCTTGCTCAATTCGCGCGGTGAGGTGCCTCACAGACCCAGAGTGCGCGCCGCACAGGAATCGGACAAGTCAGATCCGGTGACCCGTGGGCGTCCCGGCGTCAGACCCGCGCCACTCCGCATCTCTCACAGCGCGGCCCCCTGATCGCAGCACCCCTCACGCCGCATCTGGCGGCTCACGCCGAGCCATTCGGCGTCCGAGGAGGCATCGGAGGAGGCATCGGAGCGCCGGACCGACTCAAAGGCGTCCACGAGGTCCGCCTGCTCGAAGAGCACACCCCCGCGCAGCACCGCGACCGTGCGGATCAGGGTGTCGAAGTCGGTGAAGGGATCACCGTCCACGACCGTGAGATCGGCGAGCTTGCCCTCCTCCAGCGTGCCCAGGTCGGCGTCCGCGCCGAACACGCGGGCAGGCAGCAGGGTGGCGGTGCGCAGGGTCTCGGCCGGCGTGAGTCCGCCGCGGTGCAGCGCCCGCAGGGCGAGGTGCAGATGCAGACCGACCGGCACGAGCGGCTGGTCGGTGCCGAGCGCGACGAGACCGCCGTCGGCCAGGATGCGCCGGTAGACGGCCGACTCGCGGTCAAGGGTGGCGAGTTGGGCGGCCGTGGGTGGCTGCCCGGCCTGCTGACGGACCAGTGCGGTGTCCCACGGGGGCATCAGCGTGGTGACCCGGCGGTCCTCGGCGAGCACGGGGTCCGCGCCCAGCAGGGCGAGCGCCGTGAACGGGGTGGCGATCAGGTGGAAGCCCGCCTCGGTGTAGATCTCCTGGACGTCCTGGTAGGCCCGGCCCGTGGCGGTGGTCGCGTGCCCGAACTCGAGCCGTTGCGTGGCCTGCAGGTGGGTCGTCAGGTCCTGCCCGAGCTGCACGCCCGGCGTGAGGAGGTGGCTGCCGCTGCGCACCCCGAGCCGTTCGTGCGCGAAGTCCGCGGCCTCCTTCATCACCCACCCCGGCGCGCGGACGTACGTCTTCACGAAGTCCCAGTCCAGTGCCGCCCCGCGCGCCAGCGAGCGCCGCAGTCCCTCGGTGGTGCGGTGCGCGCGGCCCATGCTGTAGGCCACCCGGGCGCCGTCGAGCAGCTCGCCGGTGGCCAGCAGCCGCGGCCCGTCGAGCGCGCCCGCGGCGACCGCCTCGCGGATGCGGGCCTGCTCGTAGGCGAAGCCGCCCAGGGAGACGGCGGTCGTGATGCCGTAGGCGAGTTGGAGGGCGGTCTGCCGTCCGCCGTAGGTGCTCTGCCAGGGGTGGGTGTGCGCGTCCCACAGGCCCGGGAGCACGGTGCGCTCGCTCGCGTCGACCCGGCGTGCGGCCGGCCGTCCGGTGCGGTGCGGGGAGACCTCCGCGATACGGCCGTCACGGATCAGGAGGTCGATGTCCTCGCGGACGTCCGGCCCGGTGCCGTCCCAGAACCGGCCGGCGTGCACGAGGGTGTCGGCGGGACGGGGCCGCCGGTAGTCCAAGGGCACCTTGACGGTACGGGCCTTGCCGCTGCGGACGTCGAGCAGGCGCAGGGTGCCCGCGGAGAGATAGAGCAGAGTGCGGGCGTCGGTGGACCAGGAGGGGTGGTCGGCGGGCTCAGCGGTGAGGCGGCGCGGCTTCCCGTCGGGCGTGCCGTCCGCGCGGACCGGGAGCAGCCACAGGGCGGACTCGGCGACGACGGCCATCCAGCGGCCGTCCGGGGACCAGACCGGACCCGAGTCGTAGCGGTCGGACAGGGAGGTGTGCGGAGCGAGGGAGTGCAGGGCGGCGGTGCCGGTGGTGGTGTCGACGACCCTGATCAGGTTGTAGCCCTCGCGGAAGCGCTGGTTGAGCCGGTTGCGGTCGCACAGGGCGACATACCGCCCGTCGGGAGACCAGCTGGGCCGGCCGGGGAGACCGCCCGCACCGATCGGTGCCGCGAGGGTGCGTTCGCCACCGTCGGGCAGGTCGCGTACGACCAGGTTGCCGGACATGTCCAGGCAGGCCAGCCGGGTCCCGTCGGGCGAGAGTGCGGGGAAGACCCGGCCGCCGTGGGCGAGCACGGTCTCCTCGCCGGAGTGCAGGTCGCGGCGCCGCACGGCGAACAGTCCGTCGCGGTCGTCGCTGTACAGCAGGGCCGTGCCGTCGGCTGTCCAGGTCGGCGCCGACACATAGCGGGTGGCCGGTACCTGAAGGATCTTCCGCGGCGCGCGTCCCCCCGATGTCCGGGCGGTCCACAGGGAGTTGAGCGCGGCGAAGGCCACGCTGCGGCCGTCGGGCGAGAGCGCGGGCAGGTGCAGGGCGCGCACGCGCCGGATGCCGGTGCCCTCGAAGTCGTACTTCTTGCCGCGGTAGCGGGGCCGTTCCACGGGCATCGCGGCCGTGAACGGGATCTCCTCCCCCGTCGACGGCGACCTGGGGTCGACCAGGCGGAATTGGCCGTCGACCGCGAGCAGGAGCTGTTCGCCGTCGGTCCAGCGGGGCGGGGCGGGCAGGACGTCACCGTCGACGGTGACGGGCGCGCCGTCCACCACGAGGGTGCAGGAGGCCGCGGGTGCGGGCGTGGTGCGCAGGTACGCGAGGCGGCCGCCGGATGACACGGCCGGGGTCATGAGCTGGGCGCCGGAGTCGTCGGTGTGCTCGACCGTGACCGGTCCGGAGCCGTCGGCGGCGACCGAGGCGACGGTGTCGGCGCGCAGGGCGCCGGTGGCGGTGACGGCCGCGCGCACGAACAGCACGCGCTCGCCGTCCGCCGACCAGCTGGGGTCGAAGTCCTCCCAGGCGCCGCCCTGCACCAGGCCTTGCTGTCCGGGGTGTCCGGTGAGCCGGGTCAGGGCACCGGAGCGCGCGTCGACGATCCAGACGCGGTAGGGGCTGCCGGTCACGGTGTCGCCGCCGCGCTCGGAGGCGAACGCGATCCGGGTGCCGTCCGGCGACCAGGCAGGGCCGCGGTCGTCCCAGGGGCCGTGGGTGAGCTGTCGTACGTCGCTGCCGTCCGGCCGCAAGGTCCAGAGGTGGAAGCCGCCGCCGCGGTAGGCGCACACGACGAGGCGGCTGCCGTCGGGCGAGAACTGCGGGCGGGTGGGTTCGAGGCCGGGCGGGGTGAGCGCGACGGCGATGCCACCGGAGCGCGGAATCGACCAGAGCACGTTCTGCACTTCGGCGACGAGCCGGTCGCCGGCCGGGGAGAGTGTCGCGGAACCGCCGGTGACCGCGGTCAGGGTGAGGGCGGCCGTACGGGAAGGGGGTGTCGAGGCGGGTGGGCCTGCGGCCGCGACGGCGGTGACGGTGGCGGTGACTCCGGCGGCCTGGAGGAATCTGCGGCGGGAGAGCGGACCGGGCCGGGAAGTGTCGTGTGTGCCGTGGACGTCCACGGGAGCCTCCAGTGCGCGCGGGTGGGGTGCCGGACGTCAGGGGCCCTTCCCCACCGGGGCGGGTCCTGCGCACGAGCACCGTGTCCGGGGACGTTTTTCGCCCCCGGACACCAACCCCTCAGCTCACAGACCGTCACGCACCATCGCGGCGACGATCCGCACGTGGCGGTCGGCCGCCGTACCGGAGAACTCGTTCTCGTAGTTGAGGCCGTAGGGCCAGAAGTGCCCGCCGCCGGTGGACAACTTGGCCGAGGAACCGTCGTACTGCCGCACGAGGGCGGTCGCCTGAGCACCGGTCCAGGTGCCGCTGCCACCGAGGGAGGACCAGCCCGAGCTCGTGCCCACGCCGATGGTGTGGGCGATCTCGTGCAGTGCGGTCCGCTCGGTCATGTAACTGCGGTCGCTGCCGAAGCGGATGGTCCCGTTGATGTTGCCGTCCGCGGTGGGCACGCTCGTGTCGTAGCGGACGGTGATGGACTTCCCCAGGTCGCTGAGGTTGTTGTAGCGGGCCACCGCGGCGTTCATGGCCGAGGTGATCCGGGTGTACGCCGACTGCTGGTCCGCGGTGGGGTTGCCTGCCCGCTCCAGGGTCCAGGTGATGGTGGCCGCCGCGACCTGCTGGTGGGGTGCCGGCGCGGCGGCCGGGGCGGCCTGGGCTATGCCGGGGCCGGCCAGGAGCATGGCGGCGAGCGCGGCTGGGACCGCGATCTTTCGTGGGTTCATGTGGGGGTCCTCTTGTGGGGGTGGATCCCGTGGGGGGAAGTCGAGGCATGAACTGGAAAGCGCTTTCCAAGGTGGCACGGATGCTAGTGAGTTGACTTGACCATGTCAACGGCGTCGACCCCCGCGGAACTCAGCGCACCAGGCACGGACGCTTCGCGTCGAACGTCCAGTCCTTGATCAGGTACCGCATCCCCGCGGCGTCGTCACGGCCCGCCGAGGCCACCTGCTCGTGCAGTTCCTCCGCGGCCCGGAGCCGGTCGCGGTCCAGCCGGACCCCGAGGCCGGGTGCGTCCGGGACGGCGACCTCGCCGCCGATGATCCGGGGCGGTTCGACGGTGAGCCGCTCCGTGCCCTCCTGCCAGATCCAGTGGGTGTCGAGGGCGTTGTACTCGCCCGGGGCCGCGGCACCGCAGTGCGTCATCATCGCCAGCGAGATGTCGAAGTGGTTGTTGGAGTGGCAGCCCCAGGTCAGTCCCATGGCATGGCACAGCTGGGCGACCCGGACCGAGCCCTGCATGGTCCAGAAGTGCGGGTCGGCGAGCGGGATGGACACCGACTGCAGGGCGAGGGCGTGGGTCAGCTGCCGCCAGTCCGTGGCGATCATGTTGGTCGCCGTGGGCAGCCCGGTGGCCCGGCGGAACTCGGCGAGGATCTCCCGGCCGGAGTAGCCGTCCTCCGCACCGCACGGATCCTCGGCGTAGGCGAGCGTGCCGACGAGCGGACGGCACAGCTCGACCGCCTCGCGCAGGGACCAGGCGCCGTTCGGATCGAGGGTGATCCGGGCCTCGGGGAACCGCTCCTTGAGGGCGTGTACGGCCTTCACCTCCTCGCTGCCCGGCAGGACACCGCCCTTGAGCTTGAAGTCGCGGAAGCCGTAGTGGTCGTAGGTGGCCTCGGCCTGGCGGACGATCGCCTCGGGCGTCAGCGCCTCCTCGCGCCGGACGCGGTACCACTCGACGTCCGCGCCGGGCTCACGTACGTAGTCGAGGTCGGTGCGGTCCGGGTCGCCGACATAGAAGAGATAGCCCAGGACCCTTACGGCATCGCGCTGTCGGCCGTCGCCGAGCAACGCGGCGACCGGAACGTCGAGGTGCTGTCCGAGCAGATCAAGAAGCGCCGACTCGACGGCGGTGACCGCGTGCACGGTCGTCCGGAGATCGAAGGTCTGGGCGCCGCGGCCGCCCGAGTCCCGGTCGGCGAAGGTGTCGTGGATCGAGCGCAGGACGCGGTGGTAGTCGCCGACGCGGGCACCGAGGACCAGGCTCTCGGCGTCGCGGAGGGTCCGGGTGATGCCGTCGCCGCCCGGCACCTCCCCGAGGCCGGTGCGTCCCTCGGAGTCCTCCAGGACGACGACGTTCCGGGTGAAGTAGGGGGCGTGCGCGCCGGAGAGGTTGAGGAGCATGGAGTCCCGGCCGGCCACCGGGTGGACGGAGAACTTCGTGACGACGGGTTGGCTCATTGCGGTGCGATGTCCTTCTGATGAGGTGGGGGGTCAGACGCTCAAGGTGTCCAGCACCTGTTCAAGGACCAGTACACCGCCGAGGCCCAGGAGCGCGAGGACCGTCGTGTACGTGGTGCGTGCCTTGATCGCGTCGATGACGGACAGGTTGAAGTACTCCTTGAACATCCAGAATCCCGGGTCGTTGACGTGCGAGAAGGCGATCGATCCGCAGGAGACCGCGAGCACCATGACCTCGGCGTGGACCCCGCCGCCCGCGAGCAGCGGCAGTGCCACGCCGGAGGCGGTGACGACGGCGACGGTCGCGGAGCCGAGGGCGATGCGGAGGATGGCCGCGATCAGCCAGGCCAGGATGATCGGGGAGATGGACCAGCCGTCGGTCGCGTCCTTGATGTAGTCGGATATCCCGCCCTCGACCAGGACGTTCTTGAAGGCGCCGCCCGCTCCGATGACCAGCAGGATCATCGCCATGGCCTGAGCGGCCTCCCTGCACGAGGTGCTGACCTCCGTCAGGCTGCGCCCCATCCGCGGCCCGAACACCCACACGGCGACGAGCAGCGTGAGCAGCAGGGCAATGGGCGCGGAGCCGATGAACGCCACGAAGTGCAGTCCGGCGCTGTCCCCCGACGTGGCCAGGTCGGTCACCGCGGCACCGGCGATCAGCACGACGGGCAGCAGGGCCACCGCCAGCGACCAGCCCATGCCCGGCATCTCCTCCTCCTCGAAGACCCGTTCGCTGACCAGGCCCTTGGGGATCTCGGGGTTCATCCGCCGGATGAACGGCAGGCGCGGCCACAGCAGCGCGATGAAAGCGCCGACCGGGACGGCGATGAACAGGCCGTAGAACAGGGTGAGTCCGACGGAGGCGTGGAAGGTGGCCGCCACGGCCGTGGGCCCGGGGTGGGGCGGCAGGAAGCTGTGCATGGTGGACAGCGCGATCGACATCGGCAGCCCCACCCAGAGCAGGTTGGCCCGGGTGACGCGGACGAGGGTGAAGGCGACCGGCACGATGATGACGAAGGCGACCTCGTAGAACATGGTCACGCCGATGAGCATCGCGGACAGCACCATGGCGACCTGCACCCAGCGCGGGCCGCACACGTCGAGGAGCTTGCCGGCGATCCGCTGGGCGGCACCGGAGTCTCCCATCACGCGGCCGACCATGGCGCCGAGCCCGATGGTGAGCATCGTGTCGCCGATCTGGTCCCCGATCCCCTCGGAGAGGACGTCCGGTATCTCCTCCAGGGCGATGCCCTGCACCAGAGCGACCCCCACGGCGACCAGGAGGAGGGCGGCGAAGCCGTTCAGTCTCAGCTTCGTCATCAACAGGAGCAGGACGAGGACGCTGATCCCGACCACGACAAGCGGCATGTGTCAGTTCTCCTTCGAACTGGCGGGGCGGTGAGGAGAGTTCACCGAAGCGCTCATTGCAGTCACTCCGCTGAACCTGATCCTCATACGAAGACATCGTCTACATATGAGGACGGAGGCTAGATGCACGGATCGCCGACGGTCAATGGGTGCGCCCGAATCGCCTTACGATCGGGCCATGTCGCAGCGCCCAGGCGTCCCCGAGGTGAAGTCGGCGGTCCGCACCGTCGCGGTGCTCGAACTGCTCGCCGCGCGAGGAGAACGGCCCGCGCGGTTGCGTGAACTCTCCGAGGCGCTGGGGGTTCCCCGGAGCAGCATGTACGCCCTTCTCCAGACCCTCGTGGAGTGCGGCTGGGTCCGCACCGACGCGACCGGATCCCTCTACAGCGTCGGCATCCGCGCCCTGCTCACCGGCACGAGCTATCTGGACAGCGACCTGCGCGTCCGCGCGGTGCGGCCGTATCTCGACGAGGCGTCCGACGCGCTCGGCGAGACCATCCACCTCGCGCGGCTGGACGGTTCGGACGTCGTGTATCTGGCCACCCGGGAGTCGCACGAGTACCTGCGCACCATCAGCCGCGTGGGCCGGCGGGTGCCCGCGCATGCCGGCGCGCTGGGGAAGGCGCTGCTGGCGGAGCGCGCCGACGACCGACTCCCGCTCGGTGACGAGCCGTTGAGGGCGTTCACCGCCCACACGCATACGACCCGGGACACTCTGCTCGCCGATCTCGCGCAGGTGCGGGCGCGCGGTCACTCGGTGGACCGGGAGGAGACGGTCGCCGGGATCGCCGGCTTCGGGTTCGCCCTGCGGTACGACACGCCCGCCGTCGACGCGATCAGTTGCTCGGTGCCGGTGTCCCGGCTCACGCGGGACCATGAGCGGCGCATTGTGGTCGTGATGCGGGAGGTTCGCTCGAAGATCGAATCGGCGGTGCCGCGGCGCGGGTAGGGCCGGGGTTCATCGACTCCGGAGTACGCGCGGAGGAACCCGCACACATGGCCTCGCGCGCCTGAAGGGACGCCGACACGGGCGGCGTTCCTCTGCCGTCACGACCCCCGGCTCCTCTGTCTGCAGCACCTCAGCGGGGCGACCACGCGCCCCGCCCGCCGGGCATCACGGACAGCCTTCGCCCTGACAGTTCCGAGAGAGCCCGACGCGATCCGAGCCCCGAGCAACCTCTTGCCGGCGCTCACACTCCTCGAAAGCCGGCCCCGACCTGCGCAGACACCGGCGGGACGCGGTGCCGGACGCGGTGTCGGACAGGGTGCCGGACCTCATCCGAGGCGAAGCGGCAAAGGCGCACGCGCCCCGTCTCCCGTGCACGTGCCGAAGGCGGTCCGCTCACCCGAACACCCTTGCCGACAATCGAGCACGCGCCTACGCTGACTTTGTGCCGCCGATAAACAAAATGCGAACACGCCTCGCCGTACCGGACAGCTCCCTCACCCGACTCCGTATCGCCCTCACCGTCTTCTTCGCCCTCGACGGCTTCGTCTTCGCCGGGTGGGTCGTCCGCATCCCCGCGATCAAGGAGCAGACCGGCGCCTCCGCCAGTGCCCTGGGCCTCGCCCTCCTCGGTGTCTCGGCGGGCGCCGTGATCACCATGGTGCTCACGGGACGGCTGTGCCGCCGTTACGGCACCCACCAGGTCACCGTCGTCTGCGCCGTGCTGCTCTCACTCAGCGTCGCCCTGCCGCCGCTCACCCACTCCGCGCCGGCACTCGGCGCCGTCCTGCTGGTCTTCGGCGCCGCGTACGGCAGCATCAACGTCGCGTTCAACAGTGCCGCGGTCGATCTGGTGGGCGCGCTGCGGCGGCCCATCATGCCCAGCTTCCACGCGGCCTTCAGCCTGGGCGGAATGCTCGGGGCAGGGCTCGGCGGGCTGGTGGCCGGGGGCCTGTCGCCCACGCAGCACCTGTTCGGCCTCACCGTGATCGGTCTGCTCGTCACCGCCGTCGCCGGCCGGACCCTGCTGCGCATCCGGCCCCCGGCACCCACCCAGGACCCGCCGCAGCACACGTCCGCACCCCGCCGCACGCACACCCGTACCGGCACCGGCACCCGCGGCCTCGTCGTCACTTTCGGCCTGATCGCCCTGTGCACGGCCTATGGCGAGGGCGCCCTGGCCGACTGGAGCGCGCTGCATCTGGAGCACGACCTGGACGCCACACCCGGCGTCGCGGCGGTCGGTTACTCGTGTTTCGCACTCGCCATGACCGTCGGCCGGCTGACCGGCACCAGGCTGCTCGAACGACTCGGCCAGACCCGCACGCTCGTGGGCGGCGGTACGACGGCCGCGCTCGGCATGCTGCTCGGCGCGCTGGCGCCCTCCGTCTGGGCGGCGCTGATCGGCTTCATGATCACCGGGCTCGGTCTCGCCAACCTGTTCCCCGTCGCCGTCGAACGTGCGGGCAGGCTCGCCGGGCCCGACGGGGTCGCCATCGCCTCCACCCTCGGCTACGGCGGCATGCTCCTCGGGCCCCCGGCCATAGGTTTCATGGCCGACTGGTTCTCCCTGCCCGTCGCCCTCACCAGCGTCGCGGTACTCGCCGCCACCGCCGCGGCCGTCGCGGCACTGACCCGGCGCGCGGCGGGCTGACCACGCGCCGACTCCCTACGCGTCCTCCGCAGACCCTCGCGACCGCGGGAGAACGGACCGGTGACTCACCCTGATCGCCGCCGGACGCGAAGTGCGGTCCGCACTCCGCGAGTCGGGCCTCGGAACCTCGCCGAGGCCGACCGCGACAGCCTCCGGGCGCGGCCCGCCGCCCCGTCGCCCCCGCTTCCACGCACGACGGGCTCACCCGGATCACTCCGGATGAGCCACCGCTTCCTTCTGCAACTGCACGGCCGCCAACAGGCTCAGTCTCGGCTCCGCCTTGCGCAGGGCCCGCACCGCCGCGAGGGAGGTGATGTCACCCGTGAACCCGACGGCGGCCAGCCGGGAGCGGACCCAGCGAGCCGTCAGCCCGCCCTCGGAGGCGGCGGCGCTGGACTCGACGAGCGCCACGGCGCGTTCCAGCCCGGCGCGTTCCTCTGGCGGGGCCTCGGTCAGCGCCTGGCGCAGGGCCGCCCCGACGACGTCCGCGTCCCGGACGAGCAGCACGAAGTTGTTCTTCTTGTTCAGTCCAGCGATTCCCGGCATGCAGATCATCGTGACGGTCATGTTCCGTGTCCGCCAAGCGACTTGAGGAGCCTCAGAGGCTCGGCACCGCCTCCCGGTCACGCCCTCCGCGCGTCGCTCAGCCCAGCTTCTTCAGCAGTTCGGCGGCGAGCGGGGCGGAGGACGCCGGGTTCTGCCCGGTCACCAGGTTGCCGTCCACGATCACATGCGGAGCCCACGGCTCGGCCACCTCGACCTGCACCCCGGCCTCGGTGAGCCGGTCCTGGAGCAGCCACTTCGCCTTGTCGGCGAGGCCCGCCTGGGTCTCCTCGGCGTTGGTGAAGGCGGCCACGCGGCGCCCGGCGAACACGTTGGAGCCGTCCGCCTTGGTCGCGGCGAGCAGTGCGGCGGGGGCGTGGCAGACGACTCCGAGGGGCCTGCCGCTCTCCAGGGCGCGGGTGAGCAGCCGGCCCGAGTCCGCGTCGACCGCGAGGTCCTCCATCGGCCCGTGGCCGCCGGGGTAGAACACGGCCGCGTAGTCGTCGAGGTTCACCTCGTCCAGCCGTACCGGGTGCTGCAGTTCGGTGGCAGCGGCGAGCACTCCGGCGATGCGGTCGGCGTTCTCCTGCCCGCCGTTCAGCTCGGCCGCGAGGCTGCCCTTGTCCACGGTCGGCACGACACCGCCCGGGGTGGCCACGACGATCTCGTGGCCCGCGGCCTTGAACGCCTCGTACGGCGCGACGGCCTCCTCGGCCCAGAAGCCGGTGGGGTGCTGGGTGCCGTCGGCCAGGGTCCAGTGGTCGGCACCGGTCATCACAAAGAGGATCTTCGACATGGTGAAACCGTAGCCCTGCCCCGTCATAGAAATCCAATAGGGTCGCGCATATGAGGGATAGGAACACCAATGGCTCCGAGGCTGCGGGGCAGACCGTCGGCGCCTCGCTGGACCTGAACCTGCTGCGGACCTTCCTGACCGTGTACCGCACCGGCTCCTTCACCGCCGCCGCCCGTCTCCTTGCCCTGTCCCAGCCCACGGTCACCACCCAGATCCGTACGCTGGAACGGCAGTTGGGCCGCGAGCTGTTCGAGCGCCGGGCGCGGGGCGTGACCCCGGCGCCGTACGCGGACGAGCTCGCCGCCCGGATCGTGCAGCCCCTGGACTCGCTCGCCGCGGTGGCGGGGCCCGCCGGGAGCGCGGAGGACGCCCCGGCCGAGCCGGTGCTTCTCGCGGGCCCGGCCGAGCTGCTGTCCCGGTGCGTCCTGCCCGGTCTCGCTCCCCTGGTGGACGAGGGGGTACGGCTGCGCATCACACCGGGCCTGACGGAACCGCTCCTGGACGACCTGCGCGCGGGCCGCCACGATCTGGTGATCGCCACGTTCCGCCCGCGCGGCCGCACGCTCACGGCCCTGCCGCTCAACGACGAGGAGTTCGTGCTGGTCACCTCCCCCGCCTGGGCTCAGCGGCTCGGGGCACCGGAACACCTCGCCGCCGCGCTGCACGCCGTCCCGCTCGTCGCCTACGCCGAGGACCTGCCCATCGTGCGCCGGTACTGGCGGCACGTCTTCGGCCGGCGGCTGGTACAGCAGCCCGCTCTCACCGTGCCCGACCTGAACGCGGTCAAGGCCGCGGTCGTCGGAGGCACCGGATTCACCGTGCTCCCCCGCTATCTGTGCGCCGAGGAGCTGGCGTCGGGGGCACTGGTCCTGCTCCACGACCCCGAGGATCCGCCCATCAACACGGCGTTCCTGGTGCAGCGGCCCGGCACCTCCGGCAATCCGCACGTGGCGCTGGTCCGCGACCACCTGCTCCATGCCGCCCGCGACTGGTAGTCCGGCGAAATCAGTGACCGGCAGGGCATCGTCGTCAGGCACACTCCTCCCATGGAGACAGCCGAGTTCATCCGGATCCTGGACCGTGAGGGCCAGTTGCTCGCGTCGGCCGCCGAACAGGCCGGACCCGACGCCAAGGTGCCGACCTGCCCCGAGTGGCAGGTGCGGGACCTGCTGCGACACACGGGCACGGTGCATCGCTGGGCGACGGCGTTCGTGGCCGAGGAGCTGACCGCCTTCCGCCCCTTCGACGACGAACCGACCCTCGACGGGGAGGAGTTGCTGGCCTGGTTCCGTGCCGGCCACCGCCGCCTGGTCGACACGCTGGACTCCGCCGCACCCGACGTCCGGTGCTGGCACTTCCTCCCCGCCCCTTCACCGCTCGCCTTCTGGGCCCGGCGGCAGGCGCACGAGACGGCCGTGCACCGCTTCGACGCCGAGGCGGCACGCGGCGGCACCCCCGAGGAACCCGGGCGGGACTTCGCGGCCGACGGCATCGACGAGTTGCTGCGCGGCTTCCACGCCCGCGCGAAGAGCCAGGTCCGCAGCGCAGAGCCCCGGGTGCTGCGGGTGCGGGCGAGCGACACGGACGGCGCCGTGTGGACCGTACGACTGACCGACGAGCCGCCCGCGACCGGGTACGGCGAGGCGGGGGACGCCGACTGCGAGGTGTCCGGGCCCGCCTCGCGGCTGTATCTGGCGCTGTGGAACCGGCTGCCGTTCCCGCAGGTGAGCGGGGACGCGTCGGTCGCCGCGCTGTGGCGGGAGAAGTCCGCCGTGGTCTAGGAGGAGGGTTCCAACATCCGTGTGAGGACCGCGCGTTGCACCGGCAGGGCGGCACGGTGCAGCGCGTGTCCTTTGGAGGTGAGCGAGACGCGTACGCCCCGTCGGTCCTCCGCGCACATCCCGCGCTCGACGAGCCCGTCCTTCTCCAGCCGTGCGATCAGCCGCGACAGCGCGCTCTGACTCAGGTGGACCCGCTCGGAGATCTCCTGCACGCGGTAGGCGCAGCCGCCGTCGGCCAGGACATCCAGCACCTCGAAGTCGCTTGCGCACAGGCCGTGTTGATGAAGAGCACGGTCCAGTTCGCACTGCGTGCGCGCGTGCAGCGCCAGGATGTCCCGCCACTGCTTCGCGAGCACCTGCTCGGGCTTCTTCGCCACCATGCGCGGCACCGTAGCAGAGGAGACGAATCATTGCATCAGAATTAAATGCGCTTGCATTCGATGCATACGCATGTAGCGTCTTCCGCATGACCTCTCCGCTCACCACCCCCGCGGACCCGTCCTCCGCGGTCCGCTGGACACCCAGGCTCTGGGGCACCCTGCTGGTGCTGTGCGCCGCCATGTTCCTGGACGCCCTGGACGTCTCGATGGTCGGCGTCGCGCTCCCTTCCATCGGTGCCGACCTGGGCCTCTCCACCTCGACGCTGCAATGGATCGTCAGCGGCTACATCCTCGGCTACGGCGGTCTCCTGCTCCTGGGCGGCCGGGCCGCCGACCTGCTGGGCCGGCGCCAGGTCTTCCTGGTGGCCCTCGGCGTCTTCGCGGTCGCCTCACTCCTCGGCGGCCTCGTCGACTCGGGCCCGCTGCTGATAGCCAGCCGTTTCATCAAGGGCCTCAGCGCGGCCTTCACCGCACCCGCGGGCCTGTCCATCATCACCACGACCTTCGCCGAAGGCCCCCTGCGCAACCGCGCGTTGTCCATCTACACCACCTGCGGCGCTACCGGCTACTCGATGGGCCTGGTCTTCTCCGGCCTGCTCACGGAGGCCAGTTGGCGCTACACCATGCTGCTGCCCGCGCCCGTCGCCCTGATCGCCCTCGTCGTCGGCCTGAGGCTGCTGCCGCGCAGTGAGCGCGAGCAGAGCACCGGCGGCTACGACATCCCCGGTGCCGTCCTCGGTACCGCCTCGATGCTGCTGCTGGTGTTCACCGTCGTCCAGGCGCCCGGAGCCGGCTGGGGCTCGGTCCGCACGCTCCTCTCCTTCCTCGCCGTGGCCGCCCTGCTCGCCGCGTTCGTGGCCGTCGAGCGGCGCAGCCCGAGCCCGCTGATCCGGCTCGGCGTCCTGCGCTCGGGACCACAAGTGCGGGCCCAGTTGGGTGCGTTGACGTTCCTCGGTAGCTACATGGGCTTCCAGTTCCTGGTGACCTTCTACATGCAGCAGGTGCTCGGCTGGTCGGCGCTGCACACCGCGCTGGCCTTCCTGCCGGCGGGTGCGCTGGTGGCCCTGTCCGCGACCAAGGTCGGCACGGTCATCGACCGGTTCGGCACCCCGCGCCTGATCGTGGCGGGCTTCGCGCTGATGGTCGTCGGCTATCTGCTGTTCCTGCGCATCGACCTCGACCCGGTCTACGCGACGGTGATCCTGCCTACCATGCTCCTGGTCGGCGCCGCCTTCGCGCTGACCTTCCCGTCCCTGAACGTCCAGGCCACCAACGGCGTCGACGAGCACGAGCAGGGCATGGTCTCGGGTCTGCTCAACACCTCGGTGCAGGTGGGCGGCGCGCTGTTCCTCGCCGTGGTGACGGCGGTCCTGACCGCGAACGCCCCCGGGGAGGACGCGTCCCCGCAGGCCGTGCTCGACAGCTACCTGCCCGCGCTGACGGTGGTCACCGGGATCGCGGTCGCGGGCCTGCTCATCTCGCTCACGGGACTGCGCGTCCGGCGGCGTCAGCCGTCCGTCGTGGTCGCCAAGTCCCTTTCCCAGGAGGCGGAGCGCGTACCCGTACGCGACTAGGGGGCGCCTCCCACACCGTGTGCCCGGCGTAGCCTGCTTGCTTCGCCGGGCACACGGCTGTGAGACTCGCAGGATGGAGACTTACGGGGGCCGCCGGAACCAGGCGGAACGGGACGCCGTCACCGTGGAGATCGGATACGCGCTGTGCAGTGCGCTGTTCGCGGCGGCGGTGCTCTTCGGGGCGGTGGCAGGACCGGCGCTGCTGTTCGAACTCCCGGTCACCGTGGAGGAGTTGCTGCTGCGTGTCGGGCTCGTCATCGCCCCTGTGGTCTTCGTGGCGCGGGTGATCAGTGTGCTGGTGCGCTTCCGGCGGGAGCGCCCTCAGCCCAGCCAGCCGGGCCGCACCAAGCCCGACTCGTAGGCCAGCACCACCAGTTGGGCACGGTCGCGGGCGCCGAGCTTGACCATCGTGCGGCTGACGTGGGTCTTGGCGGTGAGGGGGCTGACGACCAGGCGGCGGGCGATCTCCTCGTTGGACAGGCCGATGCCGACCAGGGCCATCACCTCCCGTTCCCGCTCGGTGAGTCCGGCGAGGGCGCCTTCGGCCGCGGGCTCCTTGGAGCGGGCCGCGAACTCGGCGATGAGACGGCGGGTCACACCGGGTGAGAGGAGCGCGTCGCCGTCGACCACCGCCCGCACGGCGCGCAGGAGTTCCTCCGGTTCGGTGTCCTTGACCAGGAAGCCGGAGGCGCCGGAGCGGATCGCCTCGAAGACGTACTCGTCGAGCTCGAAGGTGGTGAGCATGACCACCTTCACGTCCTGCAGCGCGGTGTCCTCGGTGATGCGCCGGGTCGCGGCGAGGCCGTCGAGCAGCGGCATCCGGATGTCCATCAGGACGATGTCCGGGCGTAGTTCGCGTACCTTGCGCACCGCCTCCTCGCCGTCGGAGGCCTCTCCTGCCACCTCGATGTCCGGCTGCGCGTCGAGCAGGGCCCGGAAACCGGCCCGCACGAGTGACTGGTCGTCGGCGAGCAGTACGCGGATCACCGGTTGTCCTCCTTGACCTTCATCTCGAGCGGCAGCACGGCGAGCACCTGGAACCCTCCCTCGGGACACGGGCCGGCCTCGATGGTGCCACCGAGGGCTGCGGCCCGCTCCCGCATTCCGGCCAGCCCGTTGCCGCTGCCGCCCGCGTCGGCGCCGGTCGCGGGCCCATCGTCGTCGATACGGAGCCGTAGCGCCTGCCCGTCGTGATCGAGCCGTACGCGCGCGTGCCGCGATCCGGAGTGCCGTACGACATTGGTGAGCGCTTCCTGGACGATCCGGAAGGCTGCGAGGTCCGCGCCGGGCGGCAGCCCCGGCGCGGACCCCTCCACCTCGACCGAGAGCCCCGCGCCCGCGGCCTGCGACACCAGCTCGGGCAGCCGGTCGAGGCCGGGTGCCGGAGCACGCGGTGCGTCCCCGGGCGTACGCAGGGTGTCGAGCACCTGGCGCACCTCGCCCAGCGCCTCCTTGCTGGCGGCCTTGATGGTGGTGAGCGCGGTGCGGGCCTGTTCGGGGTCGGTGTCGAGCAGGGCGAGGCCGACCCCGGCCTGGACGTTGATGACGGAGATGCTGTGCGCGAGGACGTCGTGCAGCTCGCGGGCGATCCGCAGCCGTTCCTCGTCGGCGCGGCGCTGTGCCGCCCGGCCGCGCTCGGCCCGCTCCCGGGCCCACTGTTCACGGCGGGTCCGGACCAGCTCCGAGACGGCGACGATGGCGACGACCCAGGCGGCGATCACGCCCTCCTGTCCCCACGGGGCGGCCGAGTCCCCGGACGGCGGCAGCCACCGGTAGAGCCAGTGGGCCGCCAGGACGTGCCCGGCCCACAGCATGCCGAGCGCCGTCCAGGCGGCCCTGCGGTGCCCGGCCACGACGGCGCTGAAGCAGGCGAGCGCCACGGTGAGGAACACGGGCCCGTACGGATATCCGGCGCCCAGATAGAGCATCGCGGCGGCCGCGGTCCCGAACACGACGAGCACCGGCCGCCGGTGCCGCCACAGCAGCAGTCCGGAGCCGATCACCAGCAGCGCCCGTGCGAACGGATCGAGCGTGGCCCGCTCACCGATCTGCTGGTGTGCCGCGTAGTTCGACCCCCCGAGCACGAAGAACGTGAGCAGCAGCGTGGACGCCCACGGCCACCGGGACGCCCGCTCCCGGTCACCCGAGCGCGTCCACCACGGCGGCCCCTGCCGCCACCATCGCGGGTGACCGGCCCCGCGTACGCGCTGCTCACCGTCCATGACAGCCACGCTAGACGCCCCCGCCGGGCCCGGGCGTCCCCCGGGCGTGGTGATCACACGTACTCCCCGCGAAGTACGCCGGTCACCGCTGCCGCAGCCCCACACTCCGCCCCAGTCGCCGCACCGCGTGCCGGAAGAACGGCTCCCGCTCCTCCACGACCCGGTTGAACTGCCCGAAGAGCTCGAAGCCGACCAGGCCGAAGAGCTGAGCCCAGGCCGCCACCAGGGGCGCGGCCACCTGGGACGGGAGGTCCGGCGCGAGGTCGGCGGCGATGCGGTCGGCCTCCGCGTGGAGGTCCTCGGGCACCGCGGGCAGCTCCTCCAGGCCCCCGGGGCCGTGGTGGGCGTCGCGGACGATGCCGATCAGGAGGAGGCCGACACGGGCGGCGGGCGGGACGGTGGCCTGCGGTGCGGTGTAGCCGGGGACGGGAGAGCCGTAGATCAGGGCGTACTCGTGCGGATGGTCGAGCGACCAGCGGCGGACCGCCTCGCACACCGCGACCCAGCGCTCGAGCGGGGCCGCCTCCCCGACAGCCTCGTGCGCCCGTTCCGCGCTCTCCCCGAGGGAGTCGTACGCGTCGATGATCAGCGCGGTGAGCAGGTCGTCGCGGCTCGGGAAGTAGCGGTACAGCGCCGAGGAGACCATCCCCAGCGCGCGTGCCACGGCCCGCAACGAGAGCTTCGCCGCGCCCTCTGCCGCGAGCTGCCGGCGCGCCTCGTCCTTGATGGCGGCGGTGACTTCGATCCGGGCGCGGGCCCGGGCGCCCTGTGCGGTGCTCATGCGCTCCAGTCTTCCACAGGGAGAGAGCAGTGCACACAAACGAGAGCAATGCTCTTGCCAGCACTCACCAGTCCGTGCACACTGTTCTCGAGCGAGAGCACCGCTCTCTCAAATAATGGGGGTCCACATGTCCACGCACGTCCAGAAGCCCGGCTGGTTCACGGTCAACGTCTTCAACCGCATGGTGGCCTGGCTCACCCGCCGTGGCCTGAGCGTCTGGGGTTCCCGTGTCCTGGCGGTCCGCGGCCGCAAGAGCGGCGAGTGGCGGACCACCCCGGTGAACCTGCTGACGGTGGACGGCCGGCAGTACCTGGTGGCGCCGCGCGGCCATGTCCAGTGGACGCACAACATGCGCGCGGCCGGCGGCGGCGAACTGCACCTCGGCAAGCACGTGGAGGCCTTCACCGCGACCGAGGTGGGCGACGACGAAAAGGTCCCGCTCCTGCGCGCCTACCTCAAGCGCTGGAAGGCCGAGGTCGGCGTCTTCTTCAAGGGAGTCGGCCCCGACTCCCCGGACGCCGACCTGCGACGCATCGCGCCCGACCACCCCGTCTTCAGCATCACGGTCAAGAGCTGACCTCCCCGCCCTCGGGGGCCCCGGCCGGACGCGGGTCCAGCGCGGCCAGCGCCCGCTGGGCCATGGGCCGGCCGCGGACGAGCTCACCCAGTGAGGTCGCGCCCTGGGTGATGTCCTTGAACGCGTTCCACGCGGGCCGGAAACCCGTCAGCGCCGCGTGGAACAGGCCGGGCCGGCGCTCGAACGCGGTCAGGAACCGCTTGCCGACGCTCATCTCGACGCCGAGTCCCGCCTTGATGGCGAACGCGTAGTTCAGCGCCTGGCGGCGGGCGTCCACCGCGTCGTGGGCCTCCGCGATCCTGACCGCCCACTCCCCCGCGAGCCGCCCGGAGCGCAACGCGAAGGAGATGCCCTCGCGGGTCCACGGCTCCAGAAGCCCCGCGGCGTCTCCGCACACCAGCACCCGCCCGCGCGAGAGCGGCGAGTCGTAGGCACGGCAGCGGGTCAGGTGGCCGGAGGAGATGCTCGGTTCGAACCCGGCGAGGCCGAGCCGCCCGATGAAGTCCTCCAGGTACCGCTTGGTGGCCGCGCCTTCACCACGCGCCGAGATCACGCCGACCGTGAGGGTGTCCCCCTTCGGGAAGACCCACCCGTAACTGCCGGGCATCGGGCCCCAGTCGATGAGCACCCGCCCCTTCCAGTCCTCGGCGACGGTCTCCGGCACCGGGATCTCCGCCTCCAGGCCGAGGTCCACCTGGTCGAGCTTCACCCCCACATGCGCGCCTATCCGACCGGCGCTGCCGTCGGCCCCGACGACCGCCCGCGAGAGCAGGGTCTCGCCGCCCTGGAGGACCACGGCGACCGTACGCCGGTCGGGCACCGCCGAACCGTGCTGCTCGACGCGCTGCACGGTGACGCCCGTGCGCAGCTCGGCGCCCGCCTTCTGGGCGTGCTCGACGAGCTGCTGGTCGAACTCGGGCCGGTTGATCAGCCCGAACAGCATGCGCTTGGAGCGCCGGGTCCGCGTGAACCGGCCGTTGTTCGAGAAGGTGACCGCGTGCACCCGGTCCCGGAACGGCAACTCGAAGCCGGGCGGCAACGAGTCCCGCGAGGGGCCGATGATGCCACCGCCGCACGTCTTGTACCGCGGCAGCTCGGCTTTCTCCAACAACAGCACACGCCGTCCCGCGACCGCCGCCGCATAGGCGGCCGAGGCGCCCGCGGGTCCCGCGCCCACCACGACGACGTCCCACACCCGCTGCGCGTCGTCCTGCACGCCGTCCGCCGAAGCGTCGTCCGCCGAAGTGCCGTCCGCCGAAGAGTTCTCGCTGCTCACGATGGTCTGCTGCTCCCGATCAAGCCGTTGCCGCACCTGTCTCCCGCATCCTACGGCGGGCCCGCCCACAGACCACTGTGGGAGGATCTACGGCACTCACAGGTACAACGTCGCACCCACAAGGAGCGTGCCCATGTCGTCGAATCCGGTCGCCGAGACCGTCGCCTCGCTGATGCCGAGGGCGCGGGCGGAGCTCACCGAACTGGTGGCGTTCAAGTCGGTGGCGGACTTCGACCAGTTCCCGAAGAGCGAGAGCGAGGCCGCCGCCCGCTGGATCACGGACGCGCTCACCGCCGAGGGATTCCAGGACGTGGCCCTGCTCGACACCCCGGACGGCACCCAGTCGGTGTACGGCTACCTGCCCGGCCCGGCGGGCGCGAAGACGGTCCTCCTCTACGCCCACTACGACGTGCAGCCGCCGCTGGACGAGGCCGGCTGGACGAGCCCGCCCTTCGAACTGACCGAGCGCGACGGCCGCTGGTACGGGCGCGGGGCCGCGGACTGCAAGGGCGGTGTGCTCATGCATCTGCTCGCGCTGCGCGCCCTCAAGGCCGACGGCGGGGTGCCGGTCCATGTGAAGTTCATCGCGGAGGGCTCGGAGGAGCAGGGCACGGGCGGCCTGGAGCGGTACGCCGAGGCGCATCCCGCGCTCCTGGAGGCGGACGCCGTCGTCATCGGCGACGCGGGCAACTTCCGTGTCGGCCTGCCGACGGTCACCGCCACCCTGCGCGGCATGACCATGATGCGCGTCCAGGTCGACACCCTGGAGGGCAACCTCCACTCGGGCCAGTTCGGCGGCGCCGCCCCGGACGCGCTGGCCGCGCTGATCCGCGTACTGGACTCGCTGCGCGGGAAGGACGGCACGACGAGGATCGACGGACTCACGCCGGACGCGTCCTGGGACGGCCTCCAGTACGAGGAGGAGCAGTTCCGGGCGGACGCCAAGGTCCTGGACGGCGTCGAGCTGATCGGTGACGGCACGGTCGCCGACCGCATCTGGGCCCGCCCGGCCGTGACGGTCCTCGGCATCGACTGCCCGCCGGTCGTCGGCGCCACCCCGTCCGTGCAGGCGAGCGCCCGCGCCCTGGTCAGCCTGCGGGTGCCGCCGGGCATCGACACCGACGAGGCGACCAGGCTGCTCCAGGCCCACCTGGAGGCGCACACGCCGTGGGGCGCGCGGCTGAGCACCGAGCGGATCGGACAGGGCCAGCCGTTCAGGGCGGACACCAGCAGCCCGGCGTACGCGGCGATGGCCGACGCGATGGCGGTGGCCTACCCGGGCCAGGAGATGCAGTACGCCGGCCAGGGCGGCTCCATCCCCCTCTGCAACACCCTCGCGTCGCTCTACCCGCACGCCGAGATCCTCCTCATCGGCCTGAGCGAGCCGGAGGCCCAGATCCACGCCGTGAACGAGAGCGTGTCCCCGGAGGAGCTGGAGCGTCTCTCGGTGGCGGAGGCCCTGTTCCTGCGCAACTACGCGGCGAGCTGATCCAGCGGCTCTGCTGCTCTGCTGTCCGCAGAAGGCCCTCGTCCACGGACGGGGGCCTTTCTACGGTCGTCCCATGGACGTCGTCGAGCTGCTCCCCCACCTGAACCTCCTGCGCTTCGCGGTCGGCCAGGCCTATCTCTGGCGCGACGGCGAGGAGTCGACCCTGATCGATGCGGGCCCGCCGGGTTCCGCCGACTCGATCGCCGCCTGCCTCCAAGGGCGCTTACGGCGGATCGTGCTCACCCACTTCCACGAGGACCACGTGGGCGGGGCGGGCGAGTTGGCCGCGCTGACGGGCGCCGAGGTGCTGGCGCACCGGCTGGACGCGCGCTTCGTACGGGGCGAAGTGCCGGGCCCGCCCCCGGTGTTCGAGGAGTGGGAGCGCCCCTTGCACGCGGAGGCTCTACGACTCCTGCCGCGGGGCGGGTTCGAGCGTCCCTCGAAGATCACCGAGCTGTCCGACGCCGATCTCCTCGACTTCGGCGCCGGGGCACGGGTCGTCCACGTTCCCGGCCACACGCCCGGCAGCGTCGCGCTCCACCTCCCCGAGCACGGTGTGCTGTTCACCGGGGACACGGTGGCGGCCTCGCCGGTGGGCGGAAGGGTGATGCCCGGGGTGTTCAACGTCGACCGGGCCCAAACCCTTCGCTCCTTCGAGAAGTTGGCGGCCCTCGACGCGAACATCACGTGCTGCGGGCATGGCGGGCCGATCATGGGGCCATGGTCTCCCTCACCCGTCTCCGTACCCACGCCGACACCGCCACCACCCTCGCCCTCCTGAGCGACCGCGACATCACGGAACTCGTGGCGTCCGGTACGCCCGCCGGTACGGGGATCGGGGGACGGACGACACTGCTGGAGATGGACGGGGGGCGGGTTTTCGTGAAGCGGATACCGCTCACCGACACCGAGCTCGACCATGTGCGCTCCACCGCGAACCTCTTCGACATGCCGACCCACTGCCACTACGGCATCGGCGCGATCGGCAGCCCCGGCTTCGGCGCCTGGCGCGAGCTCGCCGTGCACGAGATGACGACGAACTGGGTGCGGTCAGGACGCTTCCCGGGCTTCCCGCTGCTGCATCACTGGCGGGTCCTCCCCGATGCGCAGCAGCCGCTTCCCGAGGAACTCGCCGATGTAGAGCGGTCCGTGGCCTACTGGGGCGGCGGACGTGAACACATCGAGGCACTGCGCACCGCGTCCACGAGCCTGGCCCTGTTTCTGGAGTACCAGCCCTACACCGTCCATGACTGGTTCCACGAACAGCTTCGCTCAGACGACCCCGACTCGGCCTGCACCCTCGTGGAACACGGCCTCGAAGCGGTGACCGGCTTCCTCCGGAAGCAGCAACTCGTCCACTTCGACGCCCACTTCCGCAACATCCTCACCGACGGCCACCAGCTCTACCTGGCCGACTACGGACTCGCTCTGTCCAGCCGCTTCCAACTCGCCCCGCAGGAACGCGACTTCTTCGACCGCCACCATCATTACGACCGCGCCTACGCCCTCTCCTACCTGGTCCACTGGCTGGTCGTCGACCAGTACGGCCTCGGTCGGGACGCGCGCGAGGACTTCATTCGGGCGTGCGCCGACGGCAGGCGCCCGGAGGGAATCCCGGGCGCCGCGGCCGACCTCATCTCCCGGCATGCGCGACTCGCCGCCACGGTGGGCGACTTCAACCGCCGTCTGGAACAGGAGAGCAGGCTCACCCCGTACCCTCACGACGAGGTCGACGCACTGTCCTCCAGTGTCGTCAGCGCCGGGTCGAGCACGATGTCCTCGTCCCGGGCCTCGACGCTCGGCTCCTCTGGAAAGTGACAGGCCGTGAGGTGGTCCTCCGCGTTGCCCCTCAGGCGCACCAACGGCGGTTCCTCCGTCGCGCACCGCTCCTGGGCCTTCCAGCACCGGGTCCGGAAGCGGCAGCCGGAGGGCGGGTCCACCGGTGAGGGCACGTCCCCGGCGAGCCGGATGCGCTCGCGGCGCCGGGTGCCGTCCGGGTCGGCCTCGGGGACGGCGGACAGCAGGGCGTGGGTGTAGGGGTGCCGAGGACGGGTGTACAGCGTCTGCCGGTCGGCGACCTCAACGATCTTGCCGAGGTACATCACCGCGACCCGCTCGCAGAAGTGCCGTACGACGGCGAGGTCGTGGGCGATGAAGACGAACGCGATGCCGAACTCCCGCTGGAGGTCCTGGAGCAGGTTGACGATCTGCGCCTGGATCGACACGTCCAGGGCCGACACCGGTTCGTCGGCGACGATGAGCTTCGGCCGCAGCGCCAGGGCACGGGCGATGCCTATGCGCTGGCGCTGGCCCCCGGAGAACTCGTTCGGGTAGCGGTTGTAGTGCTCGGGGTTGAGGCCGACCGTCTCCAGGAGTTCCTGGGCGCGCTTCTTGTGGCCCTGCGGCGGGTTGATGTCGTTGAGCCGCATCGGTGTCTCGACGATCGTGCCGACCGTGTGCCGGGGGTTCAGAGAGGAGTAGGGGTCCTGGAAGATCATCTGGAGGTTCCGGCGGGCCTCCTTCATCCGGTTCTCCGGGGTGTGGGTGATGTCCTCGCCGTCGAACACGACCTTTCCGGCCGTGGGTTCCAGCAGCCGGGTCACCAGCCGGCCCGTCGTCGATTTGCCACAGCCGGACTCGCCGACCAGGCCGAGCGACTGCCCGGCACCGACCGTGAAGTCGATGCCGTCGACGGCGTGCACGGCTCCGATCTGCCGCTGGAAGACGATGCCGTGGCGGATCGGGAAGTGTTTGGTGAGGCCGGTGACTTCGAGCAGGGGTTCCCCGGCAGCGGGCTGGGCGGTGCTCACGGACTGCTCCTGTTCGTCCGCCGCGGTCACTGCGCGGCCCCCGCGGCCGTACGGACGCGGATCTCCTGCCGGGTCTCCGGGGTGAGGTGGCAGGCGGCGAGATGCCGACCGGTGCCGGGGACAGCCACCAGTTCGGGCCGTTCCACCGAGCAACGCCCCTCGGGCACCCAGCCCTTGTAGGTGCAGCGGGGGTGGAAGGCGCAGCCGGCGGGCGGGTTGATGAGGCTCGGCGGGGAGCCGGCGATCGGGTTCAGCCGGCGCTCGACGTCACCGGTGATCTGCGGCATCGACTCCAACAGGCCCCAGGTGTAGGGGTGCTGGGGCTCCTTGAGCACGTCGTGCACGGTGCCGTACTCGATGCGGCGGCCGCCGTACATCACCAGGATGTCGTCGGCGATGTCGGCCACCACGCCGAGGTCGTGGGTGATGAGGATGACGGCTGAGCCGAACTCCTCCTGGAGATCGCGGATCAGGTCGAGGATCTGGGCCTGGACGGTGACGTCCAGGGCGGTGGTCGGCTCGTCGGCGATGAGCAGTGCGGGGTCGCAGACCAGCGCCATGGCGATCATCGCGCGCTGCCGCATGCCGCCGGAGAACTGGTGCGGGTAGTCCCGCACCCGGCGTTCGGGCTGCGGGATGCCGACCCGTTTCAGCATCTCGACGGCACGGTCCCGGGCCTCCTTCTTCGCGACCTTGTGATGGACGCGGTAGGCCTCGGCGATCTGGGCGCCGACGGTGAAGTACGGGTGCAGGGCGGACAGCGGGTCCTGGAAGATCATGGAGACCGTCCGGCCGCGCAGCGCGCGCATGTCGCGCTCGGGAAGGGAGACCAACTCCCTTCCGTCCAAGCGGATCTCGCCGGAGACCTCGGCACGCGTGCCCTTGTGCAGCCCTAGCAGGGCCAGCGAGGTGACCGACTTCCCCGAGCCGGACTCGCCGACGATGCCCAGGGTGCTGCCCTTCTCCAGGGTGAAGGAGACGCCGTCGACGGACTTGACGATCCCGTCCTCGGTCGGAAAGTGCACGCGCAGGTCCCGTACGTCGAGGAAGGGGGCGGCCGCTGGATCGACGTCCGCCGGTTGCGGTGAGATCAGGAGGGACACGGGATTTTCCTTGCTGCGGTGAGGGGCTCAGGCGAGGCGGACGCGGGGGTCGACGAGGCCGTAGACCACGTCGACGACCACGTTGGCGAGCACGACGAAGGTGGCCGCGAAGAGCGTGGTGCCGAGGATGACCGGCAGGTCGGAGTTCTGCACCGAGTCGACCGCGAGCTTGCCGATGCCGTTGATGCCGAACACCGACTCGGTGATGACCGCGGAGCCGCCGATCAGTGAGCCGACGTCCATGCCGAAGATGGTGATGATCGGGGTGATCGCGGCCCGCAGGCCGTGCTTGAGGACGACCTTGCCGCTGGACAGGCCCTTGGCCCGGGCGGTGCGCATGTAGTCCTCGGCGAAGACCTCCAGCATGGAGGAGCGGGTGAGCCGGGTGTACAGGGCGAGGTAGACGATGACCAGGGTGGCCCACGGCAGGATCAGGCCCTGGAACCAGGCGCTCGGGTCCTGGGTGATCGGGGTGTAGCCGGAGGCGGGCAGGATCTGCCACTTGTCGACGAACAGGTAGAGCAGCAGCAGTCCGACGAAGTAGATCTGCACGGAGACACCGAGCAGGGCGAGTCCGACCGCCGCCTTGTCGGCCGCCCTGCCCCGGCGGACCGCGGCGAGCGTGCCGAGGCCGACGCCGAGGATCAGGAAGAACACCGCGGCGCCGACACCCAGCGACAGGTCCGCGGGGAAGTCGCCCAGCAGGGTGCTGAGGACGGGGGTGTCGGTCTGGAAGGAGATCCCGAGGCAGGGCGCGTCGCAGTGCACGCGCACGCTCTGGTCGCCGAAGTCCCGGCCGACGAACAGTCCCTTGAAGAACTCCCAGAACTGCTTGAGGAAGGTCTGGTCGAGCCCGAGCGAATGCTTGATCTCGGCCAGTCGGGAGGGCGAGCAGGTCTTGCCGCAGGCCAGGAGTGCGGGGTCGGACGGCAGCGCGAAGAAGATCACGAAGGTGATCACGGTGATCACCAGCAGGATCGCGGCCGCTGCCAGCAGGCGCCGGATGAGGTAACGAAGCATGTCGTGCTGGACCCTGACGTGAGAGGGGGTGTGCCCGCCGGCCGGGGGCCGCCGGCGGGCTCAGGAGGAGTGCGTCAGCTCTGGACCGTCAAGCTCTGGACCGTCAGCTCTTGACGTACGCGTGGACCAGGCTGGGCTCGGCGAGGATGGGGTCCGAGATGACCCCGCCGACCTTGGAGCCCGCCAGCTCGCTGAAGTTCATGTACATCAGCGGGACCACGGCGGCGTCCTTCATGATCTGCTCGTCCAGGGCGCCGTAGGCGGCGTCGGCCTGCTTGATGCCGGTCATCTTGGCGGTCTTGTCGATCTGCGCGTTGACCGCGGGGTCGTTCAGGTACGACAGGTCCTGATTGGACTGCGGCAGCTTCGCGATCTGCCGTCCGTCGAACAGCACGGGCAGCACGGTGGAGGCGTTCGGCCAGTCCGCGATCCAGTCGCCCCAGGTGAGGTCGTACTGGTTCTTCACGTTGTCGATGGTGCTGAAGTAGTTCGCCGCGTCGATCGGCGTGATGTTGACCGTGATGCCGATCCTGCCGAGCGAGGTCTTCACGGCGTCGGCGAAGTGCTCCTCGGTGGTGGTGTTCTCCACCGCCAGCGACATGGTGGGCTTGGGGTGGCCGGCCTGCTTCATCAGCGCCTGCGCCTTGGTCAGGTCACCGGCGGGGTTGGTGCTGTACAGGTTGAACTTCTGGTAGCCGCCGATGCCGGGGCTGAGCATCGTGCTCGCGTAGCCGCCGTACGCCTTGCCTCCGAACGCGCCGCGGACGGTGGTCTTGTCGATCGCGTCCTCGATGGCCTGGCGGACCTTGATGTCCTTGACACGGGTGGTGTTGATCGCGAGGTAATTGATGCCCGGGGCCGGGATGTTGTAGAGGCGCGACTTCAGGGACGGGTCACCGGAGATGGTCGTCAGGTCGGAGCCCGCGATCGGCCACTGCATGATCGAGGTCTGGGCGGTTCCGGCGTCGGACTTGATCTGCTGGTCGATCGCCGACTGGTCCTGGCCGAGCTTGACGTCGATCTCGTTGACGTTCTGCTGCCGGATCGGGTCGGTCGACTGCTTCCAGTGGGTGTTCCTGACGAGGACGAGTTCCTTGTTCTTCTGGTATGACTTGATCATGTACGGCCCGTCGGACCAGACGTGCGTGTCGTACGTGGAGCCGGTGTCGTGGGCCTTGGGCACCGCGGACCAGCCGGGCATGGCGGTGGCCTGGTTGAAGTCCGTGACGGGCTGGTCGAGATGGAACACGATCGTGGACGCGTCCGGTGTCTGGACGGAGGCGAGTTCCTTGCCCGAGTAGGGCCCCTGGTAGGAGGAGCCGCCGACCAGCCACTGACTGGCGTACGGGGGGCCGCCGTTGATGTCGGGCGAGAAGAACCGCTCGACGCCGTACTTGACGTCCTGTGCGGTGACCGCCTTGCCGTCCTGCCAGGTGACGCCCTTGCGCAGATGAAAGGTCCACACCGTGTCGTTCTCGCTGGGCGTGCCGGTGTCGGTGGCCAGGTCGCCGACGAGCCTCGGCTGGGAGCCGGTCTCGTCCCAGCCGGTCAGGGTGCGCACGAGCTCCTGGTCCATGCTCGAACCCTCGGTCGTGTAGACGCGCTGGGGGTCGAGGTGGTCGAAGTCGGCGTGGTCGAGGACGGTCAGCGTGCCGCCCTTGGTCGGGGAGCCGCTCCCGCTGGTGCTGGAGGAGCCCCCGCATGCGGTGGCCCCCAGGGCGATCGCCACGGCGGTGGCCGCGAGCGCGATCGAGCGCCTTCTGCGCGTCATGAGGTAACACTCCGTTTCTTGTACGGCTCGGCGACGACGGCTCAAGTGGGGCCGTTCGCGCCGGTGTTGAGGGGACCGCGTCAGCCGCGGGCCGCGCGGGGGTCCAGGGCGTCCCGGACGCCGTCGCCGAGGAGGTTCAGCGCCAGGACGAGAATCAGCAGCAGGACTCCGGGGACGAACAGGTACATGGGGTCCTGGAGGAAGAACTGCGAGGCGTCCGAAAGCAGCGCCCCCCAGTCCGGGTTGGGCGGGATGACGCCCACGCCGAGGTACGACAGGGCCGCCTCGGTGGTGATGTTCTGCGGGACGGCCAGCGCGAAGGAGATCAGAACCGGCGCCCACAGGTTCGGCAGCAACTGCCGGAAGAGGATGTGCCACCGCCCGGCGCTCATGATCCGCGCGGCGTCGACGAACTCCCGCTCCCGCAGCGACAGGACCTGTCCGCGCACCAGCCGGGCGGTGTAGGCCCAGGCGAACACCGCGATGTTCAGGACGAGCACCAGCAGCCGGAGGTTCTCGTCGGTGCCGCCGTGGCTGTTGGTCTGCATCGCGTTCTGGATGACCGGGGTCAGCGCGATGATGAACAGCAGCTGCGGGAAGGCCAGCATCACGTCCATGATCCGCGACAGCACGGAGTCGACCCAGCCGCCGGAGTACCCCGCCGCGAGACCGGCCACCACACCGACGACGGTGGACAGCACGGCCGAGGCGAAGCCGACGAGCAGCGAGGTGCGCAGGCCGTAGGCGATCCGGGCGAACAGGTCGTAGCCCGTGCCCGGTTCGACCCCCAGCAGGTGGGTGAGGCCGATGCCGCCCAGCGACCCGCGCGGGAAGTTGCCGGTGTCCGGGTCGATCGCCTTGCCGTCGGGGGTGATCGGCCCCCAGCCGGTGATCGCCGTCAGGACCGGGGCCAGCAGTGCGATCAGGATGAAGAGCACCGTGATCACGAACGCGGCCATGGTGACCTTGTCCCGTCTGATGCGCCGCCAGGCCATGCGGGCGGGCGAGCGCCCGGTGATGACCGTGCCGTCGCTTGGCGGGTCCGGCGACGGTTCACCGGCTTGCGTCGTGCCGGTGTCGGCGGGCATCGGCTGCTGTTGCGTCGTCATCGTGCGGACGTCCCGGGTAGGTGCTGGGGTCGGCGCGGGGGTCTCGTCATGAGGCTGTCCCCTGAAGGAAAGGCGTCGGTCGCCGGCCGTTGTCGGCGCCGTGAGACTGAGCGGACTGTCGCAACACGCCGAGAGACCGGTCAAGGCGGAAAATGACCGAAAAGGGGATTGTTTGCGCTCGTTGCGAAGAGTTGACGAGGGTGGGAAGTTTCGTTAGCTCTGACATGGAGGTACCGCGACGAATCCCTAGGCAGGTTCTCGCACTCCGCTTGCCTGACTCGAACCTGCCTCGAGCTCGCCCCGGACGCCCCGGACCTGCCTCGGACACGGCGAAGCCCCGTCGGCCGTGCATGCCGACGGGGCCCCGTCCCACGTCTCAGCCGGTCGGAACCCCGGCTTCGAGATACAGCGCCGCCCCGCGCTCCCGGGCCCGCAGCGCCCACCGCAGCCGCTCGTAGCGCACCGGCGGCAGCAGCTCCGCGGCCTCCTCCTCGCTGGCGAAACACCAGCCGCGCAGTTCGGGACCGGGCAGCAGGACCTGGCGCGCCTCGGTGGAGCCGAGCCGGCCACCGTCGAAGAGGAGGCGCAGTCCGCCGAATCCGGGAGGCGCGGGCGGTTCCCAGTCGACGACCAGGAGACGCGGTACGTCCTCCAGCCGGATGCCGGTCTCCTCGGCGACCTCGCGCATCCCGGCCTGCGCGGGCGCCTCGCCGGGCTCGACGACACCGCCGGGGAACTCCCAGCCGGCCTTGTAGGTGGGGTCGACGAGCAGCACCCGGTCCTGCTCGTCGAAGAGGAGGACCCCGGCGGCCACCGTCTCGGCGCTGGGCTCCGGGGTCTGCACGATGTCGCACGCGGGCACGGTCCCGGCACCGACGTCCTCGGCGATGCGGGCGGCCGTCTCGTACGGGGTGAGCGCGCTGGTGTCGATCAGATGGGCGTCGGCGGTGAGCCAGGAGGCGAGGGCGGCCCGGTAGGGCTCGATGTGGTCGTACGCCCAGTGCCCCTGCCCCACCTGGCCGAGCGGCAGGGTCGGCGGGGTCTCCCGCCCGGCTATTCGTTCGCGCAGGATCGTTTCCGCCGGAGCGAGGAGAACGTGCCGGACGCTGATCCGGCGGGCGGCGAGACCGCCGAAGATCTCGTCGCGGTACTCCTGGCGCAGCAGGGTCATGGGGACCACGAGGGTCCCGCCCAGCTCGGCGAGCAGCGCGGCCGCCGTGTCGATCACCAGGCGTCGCCAGATCGGCAGGTCCTGGAAGTCACCGACCTCGGCGAGGTGCTTGGGCGGCAGCAGGTGCACGACCGCCGCGCCGATGTCCTCGGGGTCGAAGAGCGTGCTGTTCGGGATCAGTTCGATCAGTTCCCGTGCGGTGGTGGTCTTCCCCGCACCGAACGCGCCGTTGATCCAGACGATCACGGACTCCCCCTCTTCTGTTTGGCCCCCTGTGGCTTGCCCGTTCCACCCTGCCACGGAAACCAGCCCCAGATGAGGGCGCACGAACGCGGCACCGGGGCCCCTCGTCGGAGGGGCCCCGGTGCCGGTGGTGCGGAGCTGCTGTTCGTGGGACCGGTCGGTCCCTCGTCGGCCGCGTGCCTGCCTGTGCGCAGCACGGCTACGGCGTCGACGAGGGCCGTGAAGGCCCCGGCGAGGAGCGGCCGCCGCGACCCTCAGAAAGGCGGCCGTCGCCGGGTCCCCGCAGCCGGAGCCGTCCCGTCCTCGTCAGCCGCCCTGCCCGAGGGCGGTGTCGTCCAGGCCGTCCAGGCTCTCGTCGGCGACGGTGTGGTCGAGGGAGCTGAGGGTCTTGTCGACGTCGAGGTGATCGAGGCCCTCGCCCAGGGCGTGCGAGGGAGTGATCGCCGCGACGACGAAGCCGGTGGCGAGGGAGGCGATGGCGAGCATGCTGCGCTTCTTCATGGCCTGATCAACGGCACCGGACGGTTTGGGTCACGCTGCCGTACGCCGTGCCGCTCCCTTCCACCAGAGTCGAACACGTCCTAACGTAAACGCCCACATGATGACGCGTACATGCCGTCATCGCACCTTCTGCTGGTTCGGAGGAACGTAACGATGCGTCACCTTCACACCCGCACGACCCGCCGAAGGACGGTCGCCGCACTCACGGTGCTGCTGTTCGCGGTCCCCGGGGCGGCTCCCGCCGTCGCGAACGGGGAGAGTCCGAGCTCGCCCGCCCTGGCCGACGGCCTCGCCCTCACCCCGCCCATGGGCTTCAACAACTGGAACTCCACCCACTGCCGGGCCGAGTTCAACGAGTCCATGGTCAAGGGGATCGCGGACATCTTCGTCGACAAGGGCCTCAAGGACGCCGGGTACCAGTACGTCAACCTCGACGACTGCTGGGCCCTGCCGGACCGGGACGCCGACGGTAGGCTCGTCCCGGACCCGGCCCGCTTCCCGAACGGGATCAAGGCCGTCGCCGACTACGTGCACTCCAAGGGGCTCAAGCTCGGCATCTACACCAGCGCCGGCACCAGGACGTGCAGCAATGTCGGTTTCCCTGGGGCGCTGGGCCACGAGTACAGCGACGCCCGGCAGTTCGCCGACTGGGGCGTCGACTACCTCAAGTACGACAACTGCAACAACCAGGGTGTGGACGCCAAGCTGCGCTACACCACCATGCGCGACGCCCTCGAGGCGACCGGCAGACCGATCGTCTACAGCATCTGCGAATGGGGCCAGAACAAGCCCTGGGAATGGGCCGCCGACGTCGGCCACCTGTGGCGTACCACCGGCGACATCAGCGACACCTGGGGCTCGATGCTGTCGATCCTCAAGCAGAACCTGCCGCTGGCCCCCCACGCCGGCCCTGGCCACTGGAACGACCCCGACATGCTGGAGGTCGGCAACGGCGGTATGACGGACACCGAGTACCGCTCGCACTTCTCGATGTGGTCGGTCATGGCCGCCCCCCTGCTCATCGGCAGCGACCTGCGCTCGGCCTCCGCGGAGACCTTCGAGATCCTCGCGAACAAGGAGGTCATCGCCGTCGACCAGGACCCGCTGGGCAAGCAGGGCACCGTGGTCTCGTCCGAGGGCGGACGCTGGGTCGTCGCCAAGGAGATGAAGGACGGCAGCCGTACGGTCGCCCTGTTCAACGAGTCGGGCAGCCCGCAGCGCATCGCGACGACCGCCGCCGCCGTCGGCCTGCCCGACGCCGACGCGTACAGCCTGCGCGACCTGTGGCAGCACAGGAGCTACAACACCGCGGGCACGATCTCGGCGACCGTCCCCGCGCACGGCACGGTTCTCGTACGGGTATCCGCCGACCGCAGGTGGCACCTGTACCCGCCCGCCGTCGAACTCGGCCTGGACAACAGCCCGTTGGTCCAGGTGGGCACACCTGCCGCACTGACGACCACCGTCACCGACCTGGGACGCACCCCGGCCAGGCAGGTCTCCGTACGGTTGTCCGGCCCCGAGGGCTGGACCGTGAAGCCGACCTCACCGACCTCCGCCGCATCCCTGTCCACGGGCCGTTCCCTTCGCACGAAGTGGTCGCTCACCGCGCCCCAGGGGACGCCGACGGGGTCGTACGACCTGACGCTCAGGGCGAGTTACCGCTCACCGTCCGGTGTCCGGGTCGACAGCACACTGCCCTTCAGCGCGACCGTGGTGGTCCCGCCGCCCTCGGGCACCTCCGGCCTCGGTGACCTGCCGTGGCTGTCGGCCGCCAACGGCTACGGTCCCGTCGAACGCAACACCAGCAACGGGGAGAGCGCCGCGGGCGACGGACATCCGATCACCATCGGCTCGGTGGTGTACGCCAAGGGGCTCGGCGTGCACGCGGAGAGCTCCGTCGAGTACTACACGGGCGCGGTCTGCGAGACGGTCACCGCCCAGGTGGGCGTCGACGACGAGAAGGGCGCGAACGGCACGGTCGCCTTCGAGGTGTGGGCGGACGGCACCAAGGTGGCGTCCACCGGTGTCCTGACCAACGCGATGCCGGCCCAGCCGCTCACCGCGGACGTCACCGGCGCCCGGCTGGTCCGGCTGGTCGTCACGGACGGCGGTGACGGCATCGACTCGGACCACGCCGACTGGGGCGACGCGCGGTTGAGCTGCTGAGAGCCGCCGTATGCACGCGGTGGCCGGGCCCGTCTCCGGACCCGGCCACCGCGTGAACGTTTCTCTCGCACCTGTCGTCCCGCGTGTCGTCAGACCACCGCGGCCGTGTCGGTCCGCTTCGCCAGCGCCGCCGCGGCCGCCCCGACCAGCCCGGCGTCCGTGCCCATCTGCGCGGGCACGATCGTCAGCCGCTGGACGAAGGACAGGGTCGCGTAGTCGCCCAGCGCCTTGCGCAGCGGTTCGAAGAGGACGTCACCCGCCTTGCCGACCCCGCCGCCGATGACCGCGATGTCGATCTCCACGAGGGTCGCGGTGGCCGCGATGCCGGCGGCCAGCGCCTGGGCCGCCCGGGCGAAGGAGGCCACGGCGACCGGGTCGCCGCCCCGGGCCGCGTCGGCCACCGCGGCGGCGGACGTGTCACCGTCGGGTCCGGGCCGCCAGCCGTTCTCCAGCGCGCGCCGGGCGATGTTCGGGCCGCTGGCTATGCGCTCCACGCAGCCGCGCCCGCCGCACGGGCACAGGTCGCCGTCGAGCTCGACGCTGATGTGGCCGATGTGACCGGCGTTGCCGGTGGGTCCTGCGTGCAGTTGACCGTTCAGCACCAGGCCGCCGCCGACCCCGGTCGACACGACCATGCACAGCGCGTTGTCGTGCCCGCGTGCGGCCCCCTGCCAGTGTTCCGCCGCCGTGATGGCCACACCGTCGCCGATCAGCTCTACGGGGAGCCCGCCGGCTGCCTCCTGGACCCTGCGGACCAGCGGGAAGTCGCGCCAGCCCGGCACGTTCACCGGGCTCACGGTGCCGGTGGAGGCGTCCACCGGGCCCGCGCTGCCGATGCCGAGGGCGCATGCGCGCCCCCACAGGGGCGAGTGAGTGAGCTCGCCGAGGGTCTCCTCGACGGCGCGCATCACGCTCTCGCCGTCCTCCTGCGCGGGCGTGGCGCGCTGCGCGCGGAGCAGTATCCGGCCGTGGCCGTCCACCAGCGCTCCGGCGATCTTGGTGCCGCCGATGTCGAGCGCAGCCACGAGGTCGGTGTGCATCAGTGTCAGTTCTCCCCGGTCAACCTTGAGGAATGGACAGGCCGGTCTCGCGGTGGGGGCGCTGGCCGACAGATTGCGGTGGACAGTGTCTCCCGCATCTGACAACGTTGTCCAGGCTCTATGCTCGACGCCACATCCTCATACAACATCATGGATCGCCGCATCCCCGTCGACCACAGGACAGGACTCCGTATCGTGCCCGACACCCACAGCCGAGCAGACCGCCTCTCCACGACCCGGTACGGCAACCGCCCGACCATGAAGGACGTGGCCGCGCGAGCCGGCGTCGGGCTGAAGACGGTCTCACGCGTGGTCAACGGCGAACCGGGTGTCACACCCGAGACGGAACACCGGGTCCGGGAGGCCATCGACGCCCTCGGCTTCCGCCGCAACGACAGCGCGCGCGTCCTGCGCAAGGGCCGTACCGCCAGCATCGGCCTGGTCCTGGAGGACCTCGCCGACCCGTTCTACGGCCCGCTCAGCCGCGCGGTGGAGGAGGTGGCCCGTGCCAACGGCGCCCTGCTCATCAACGGTTCCAGCGCCGAGGACCCGGAGCGCGAGCAGGAACTGGTGCTGGCCCTGTGCGCCCGGCGCGTGGACGGCCTGGTGGTCATCCCGGCCGGTGACGACCACCGGTATCTGGAGCCGGAGCTGAAGGCGGGCGTCGCCACGGTGTTCGTGGACCGTCCGGCGGGCCGGATCGACGCCGACGTGGTCCTCTCCGACAACTTCGGCGGGGCCCGCGACGCCGTGGCCCACCTCATCGCCCACGGCCACCGGCGGATCGGCTTCATCGGCGACATGCCCCGCATCCACACGGCCGTCGAGCGGTTGCGTGGATACCGGGCCGCCATGGAGGACGCCGGCATCGAGGTGGCGGACGCCTGGACCTCGCTGGGCGTCACCGATCCGGAGCGGGTGCGCCGGGCGGCCGAGGAGATGCTTGTGGGCCCCTCCCCCGTCACCGCGATCTTCACCGGCAACAACCGGGTGACCGTCACCGTGATCCGTGTCCTCGCCGAACACACCCGCCGGGTCGCCCTCGTCGGATTCGACGACATCGAACTCGCCGATCTGCTCCAGCCGGGTGTCACGGTCGTCGCCCAGGACGCGGCGACGCTGGGGCGTACCGCCGCGGAGCGGCTGTTCCGCCAGCTGGACGGGACGCTGCTGACGCCGGAGCGGATCGAACTGCCGACACGACTGATCACCCGGGGTTCCGGTGAACTGCCGCCCGCGGACTGAGCAGCCGATGGAGGACTTCACCCTGGAGGCCCTCGGTCTGGCCGAGGCTCCTCGCGATCACCCGCTGCTGTATCCCGGCGCCTGGCCGGCGGACTCCGCGCTGCTCGACGGCGACCGGCTCGTCCCCCTGCCCCGCGACGGGCGGTGGCACGAGGACCGTGCGCCCGTCCTGGCGATCGGCTCCAACGCCAGTCCGGGCCAACTGCGGCACAAGATGGCCGAGTTCGAGATCACCTCGCCGATTCCGATGGTCAAGGCACGGGTGACCGGCGTCGGCGTGGGCGTCTCCGCGCACGTGAGCCGCATGGGATACGTGTCCGCGTCGCCCTTCGAAGCTCCGGACGCCGTACGGGAGTTGTTCGTCCTCTGGCTGGACGCCGAGCAGCTCGCGGTCGTCGACGCGAGCGAGGGGGTGCCGCTGCCGAACGGCAACTACGGGCGCGCCTGGCTGCCCGTGCCCGAGGTGCGGGTCGAGCTGCCCGGCGGCCGGACGCTGCCGGGCGTCCACTCGTACGTCAACCGCCACGGCGTCCTGCACGACGGCACCGGCGCGCCGCGCACCCATCCCGGCCAGCGGGAGCTGCTGACCGAACTACTCGTGGGATCGGCCCGGTTGCGGGAGCTGTTCGGCGTCACGCCGGAGGAGTTCGTGGCACGGGCCCGCGCCGACCGGCTGCTGTGCGAGGCGGGCACCCGGCTGTTCGCCGATGAGAAGCGCGGCACGGAGTCCGGCCTCGAGCGGTACGTGAGAGGTCAGCAGACCGGGAGTCCCGGCACCGGCTCGTCGTTGTTCCCGCCCTTGATGTAGACGTCGCTGACGTAGACACCGGTGTTGCCGCTGTCGTCGTCCGTCTTCGCCCACCAGACGTTGGTCCACTGGCCGGACGTCTCGCGGCGGCCCAGGTTCGACTGGCAGTAGAAGTAGTTGGTGCCCGCGCCCAGGACACCGGCCTCGGCGCCGGAGGGGGTGTAGGACTTGGCGGTCTTCCAGACGGTGCAGTTGTACTTGGCGCCGCCGATGGCGGTGCAGGCAGGGGCCGGTGCGGGGGTGCTCGGGTCGCCGTGACCGGTCGTACCGCCGTCCCCGGAGCCGCCGCCGGCATCGTCGCCGTCCGAGCCGCCGCCGTCCGCCGTGGCGGAAGCGGAGGCACGGCTCGTGGGGTCGGCACTGCCGCCCTTGTCCGCCGTCCCCTTCGCACTCGGGGTCTTCCTGGCGTCCCCGTCCGTCAGCGCCGCGCTGCCTGAAGGGTCCGCGTCGGTGCGGGCGGAGGCGGAGACGGAGGCGGACTCACTCGTACCGGACGCGAGCGGCCGGGCGTCGGCTTCGGCTTTGCCCGAGTTGTTCATCAGCGCGACAGCCGTGCCGGCCACCGCGAGAACGGCCGCGACGGCCGCGGCGGCGAGCAGGGCGCGCCGGTTGCGACGGGGCGTACGGGAGGGGGCCATGGGGGCCGTCTCACGAGACGTCCCGTAGCCGTGCGCCGAAGGTTGCGGAGGGGCTGCGGACGTCTCGGGGCCGTGTGCCGGATCGCCGCCTTGAGCGGGGGCACCGAAGCCCTGCTCCGGCGGCGCGGCCTGTCCCTCTCCACCCTGAGCAGCGGACACCAACCACCAGGCGGCCGGGTCCTCGGCCTGCCCGGGAGCCCCGGGCACCAAGGCCGCCGCGGGCCCGGTCGGCCGTGCGGCCCCCGGCGCGGGGGCCGCGCTGGTCCCCGCGGTTTCGGGTGCCCCGGGGCCATGAACCGGCTCAGCCCCTTGCGCCGCGCCCGGACCGGCCGATGCCGCCAGGGCATCCGCTGCGGTCTCGGCCTGGCCCGGCGCCCCCGCCGTACCCCGCAAGGTGGTCGTGGGACTGTCTGATCCGGCGGCCCCGCCCCCGTCCGCCACCGCCTGCAGCAGTACGCGCGCCTCCTCGGCCCCCGGGCGCGCCTCGGGCCGCTTGTCCAGCAGGCGCTGGAGAACGGGGCCGAGGGCGCCGGCGCGGTGGGACTCGGGGAGCGGTTCGCCGACGATCGCGGTGAGCGTGGAGAACGTCGACGTGCGGCGGAACGGCGAGGCTCCCTCGACGGCCGCGTACAGCGTGGCGCCGAGGGCCCATACGTCGGAGGCCGGTCCCGGATCGGCGCCCTGGGCGCGCTCGGGGGCCATGTAGTCCAGGGAGCCGACGAGGTGGCCGGTGCGGGTGAGGCTGGTGGCCGATCCGTCGCCCGGGTCGTCCATGGTGGCGATGCCAAAGTCGGTGAGCAGGACGCGGCCGGAGCGGTCGAGCAGGATGTTGCCGGGCTTGACGTCCCGGTGCAGTACGCCCGCCTCGTGGGCGGCGGCCAGGGCGTCCATGACCTTGGCGCCGATGCCGGCCGCCTCCCGCGGGTCGAGAGTCCCCTGCTTGCGCAGCACCTGGTCCAAGGAGGGGCCCTCGACCAGCTCCATGACGATCAGCGGGCGCCCGTCGACCTCGGCCACGTCGTGCACCGCGACGACGCCGGGATGGCGGATCCGGGCCGCCGCGCGGGCCTCGCGCTGCATCCGCAGCCGCAAATCGGCGAGTTCGGGCCCGTCGGTGTAGGTGCGCAGTTCCTTGACGGCGACCTCGCGGCCGAGGACCTCGTCGACGGCCCGCCAGACCACACCCATACCGCCGCGCCCGAGCTGGGCCACGACCCGATAACGCCCGGCCAGCAGCCGACCGACGTCGTCCTGGCCCTTTCCGTTGGTCTCCCCCGAAGACACCGCTGCCCCGTTCCTGTGACACGTCAATGCGTGCCGTACAGACTACGGGGCAGGAGTGACAACTCCAGTGGGCGGTTGCCACCGTGACAGGGCCGCTACTTCTTCCCCGACTTCGTGGAACTACTGCGGGAGACGGTCAGATCACCGCGCCGGGGCGCCGCGTAGGCCTCCAGGTCGGCCCGGGTCAGACCGGTCAGCCGGGCGACCTCCCCGATGTCCAGGGCACCGCAGTCGAGACCGCGCAGCAGATAGCCGCTGAGCGCCTTGGCGGTAGCGGGCTCGTCCATCACGTCACCGCCGACCCGGCCCGCGTAGCGGGCGAGTCGGCCGGCGGCCTGCTCGAAACCCTCGCGGTAGAAGGCGTACACGGCCGCGTACCGGGTGGGGAGGTGGCCGGGGTGCATGTCCCAGCCCTGGTAGTAGGCGCGGGCGAGCGCCCGGCGCGTCAGGCCGTAGTGCAGCCGCCAGGCGTCGTGGACCTTCGCCGTCGGCCCGACCGGCAGGACGTTCGTGGAGCCGTCCGAGACCCGTACGCCGGTGCCCGCGGCCGCGACCTGCATGACCGCCTTGGCGTGGTCGGCGGCGGGGTGGTCACTGGCCTGGTGGGCGGCGGAGACGCCGAGGCAGGCGCTGTAGTCGAAGGTGCCGTAGTGCAGTCCGGTGGCGCGGCCCTCGGCGGCCTGGATCATCCGGGCGACCGTGGCGGTGCCGTCGGTGGCGAGGATGGACTGGCTGGTCTCGATCTGGATCTCGAAGCCGAGCCGGCCGGTGTCCAGGCCGTGTGCCTTCTCGAAAGCTTCCAGAAGCCGGACGAACGCGGTGACCTGCTCGGCGTACGTCACCTTCGGAAGGGTCAGCACCAGCCCTTCGGGCAGGCCGATCGCCGCCATCAGGCCGGTCAGGAAGACGTCGAGGGTCCGGATGCCCCGGTCCCGGACGGCCGCCTCCATGCACTTCATGCGGATGCCCATGTACGGCGCCGCCGTGCTGTTCTCGTACGCCCCGGCGATCAGCCGGGCCGCGCGGGCCGCCGTCTCGTCCTCCTCGGCGTCCGGACGCGGGCCGTAGCCGTCCTCGAAGTCGACGCGCAGGTCCTCGATCGGCTCGTGCGCCAGCTTGGCCCGCACGCGCGCGTAGACGGGCTCGGCGAGTTCGTCGGACAGCCCGAGGACGGCGGCGAAGGACGCGGCGTCCGGCGCGTGTTCGTCGAGGGCGGTGAGGGCCTTGTCGCCCCAGGAGCGGATGGTGTCGGCGGCGAAGACGTCACCGGGGACGTAGACGGTGTGCACGGGCTGGCGGGTGCCGGGGTCTCCGGGGTAGCGGCGCTCCAGTTCGGCGTCGACCGGCGCGAGGGAGGCGCTGATCTCCTCGCTGACGGCACCCGCGAGGCTGGTCGCCACCTGCTCCTGCTGGCCCTGACCCATCCCACACCCTCCTGTTTTCCGCTCTACGGAATCAACAATCCGTAGAGCGAAGTTATCCGCGATGGTTCCCGACGGTCAACACCCCGTCCACAGCATGAGCCACCCCGTTCATTCAAGGTGCCGAGAACCTCTACGCCCTCTACCGCACTCCGGTTCGACCATTCATCCTGTCCCGTCGGGAGGGAAACAACATGTCGGACACCCACAGAATGACGCGTCGTATGGGTCTCAGAACCGCCGTGGCCGCCGCCGTCACCGTGCCGCTGATGGTCACGCTGCCGGCCTCCGCCGCCAAGTCGTCCCACCGCCGGCTCGATGTCATGACGTTCAATCTGCGCTTCGCCAGCACCTCCGAACCCAACAGCTGGGCCGTCCGCCGCCCGGTGATGCGCCAACTGCTGCGCCAGGAGGCCCCCACCCTGATGGGCACTCAGGAAGGCCTCTACCAGCAGCTGCTCGACATCCACGCCGACCTCGGACCGCACTACGAGTGGATCGGCACCGGCCGCGAGGGCGGCAGCCACGACGAGTCCACGGCGATCTTCTACGACACCCGGCGCCTGGCCCCCGTCGAGCACGACACGCTCTGGCTCTCCGACACGCCCAGGGTGATCGGCTCGAACACCTGGGGCGGCGCTCTCCCCCGGATCGTCACCTGGGTCCGCTTCCGCGACCGGGCCGTCGGCGGACGGGAGTTCTACGTCCTCAACACCCACTTCGACCATGTGGGCCAGTACGCGCGCGTGCGTTCCGCACAGTTCCTCGCCCAGAAGATCGCCGAGTTCGAACGGACGTCACCGGTCCTCGTGACCGGCGACTTCAACGCCGCGGCCCACGACAACCAGGCGTACGACATCCTGCTCGCCACGGGTCTCGTCGACACCTGGGACGCGGCCGCCGAACGCAGCGAGCTGTACGCCACGTTCCACGGCTACAAACCCCTCACCCCCGACGGCGAGCGCATCGACTGGATCCTCGCCACACCCGGCACGACCGTGCACCGGGCCGCCGTCAACACCTTCGAGTCCGGCGGGCAGTTCCCGAGCGATCATCTGCCGGTGCAGGCCACGGTGACCCTGGAATGAGCCGAGGGGACAAGCCGAGGCCCCCGCGACCGCGTCGGCGGTCACGGGGGCCTCGTGAGCCCGGAGGGATCAGCCCTTGCGGGTGTTGATCTCCTCGGTGAGGGCGGGGACGACGTCGAAGAGGTCGCCGACGACGCCGTAGTCGACGAGGTCGAAGATCGGCGCCTCGGCGTCCTTGTTGATCGCCACGATCGTCTTCGAGGTCTGCATGCCGGCGCGGTGCTGGATCGCGCCGGAGATGCCGTTGGCGATGTACAGCTGCGGCGAGACGGACTTGCCGGTCTGGCCGACCTGGTTGGTGTGCGGGTACCAGCCGGCGTCCACCGCGGCACGCGAGGCGCCGACGGCCGCGCCGAGGGAGTCGGCGAGGGCCTCGATGATCGCGAAGTTCTCGGCGCCGTTGACACCGCGGCCACCGGAGACCACGATCGCGGCCTCGGTCAGGTCCGGGCGCCCGGTGGACTCACGCGGGGTACGGCCGGTGACCTTGGTGCCGGTGGCCTGCGCGGAGAAGGTCACGCTCAGCTCCGAGGCGGCGCCGGCGGCCGGGGCGGCCTCGACGGAGGTGGAGTTGGGCTTGACGGTGATGACCGGGGTGCCCTTGCTGACGCGGGACTTGGTGGTGAAGGAGGCGGCGAACACCGACTGGGTGGCCACCGGACCCTCGTCACCGGCCTCCAGGTCGACGGCGTCGGTGATGACGCCGGAGCCGATGCGCAGCGCCAGACGGGCGGCGATCTCCTTGCCCTCGGCGGAGGACGGGACCAGCACGGCGGCCGGGGAGACGGCCTCCACGGCGGCCTGGAGGGCGTCGACCTTGGGTACGACGAGGTAGTCGGCGTACTCGGAGGCGTCGTGGGTGAGGACCTTCACGGCGCCGTGCTCGCCCAGGACGGCGGCGGTGTCGGCGGCGCCGTTGCCGAGCGCGACGGCGACGGGCTCGCCGATGCGGCGGGCCAGGGTCAGCAGCTCCAGGGTGGGCTTGCGGACGGCACCGTCCAGGTGATCGACGTAGACGAGAACTTCAGCCATGGGAATGCTCTCCTGCGGATTGCGAAGGCTTGAGGGGCGGTAAGGGGGTTGAGCCTCAGCGGGCCAGAACCCTTAGATGAACTTCTGGCTCGCGAGGTACTCGGCGAGCTGCTTGCCGCCCTCGCCCTCGTCCTTGACGATCGTGCCGGCCGTGCGGGCCGGACGCTCCGCGGCGGAGTCGACCGTGGTGTAGGAGCCCTCCAGGCCGACCTGCTCGGCCTCCAGGTCCAGGTCGGACAGGTCCCAGGACTGAACCGGCTTCTTCTTGGCCGCCATGATGCCCTTGAAGGAGGGGTAACGCGCCTCGCCCGACTGGTCGGTGACCGAGACGACGGCCGGGAGGGAGGCCTCCAGCTGCTCCGAGGCGGCGTCGCCGTCGCGGCGGCCCTTGACGGTGCCGTCCTCGACGGAGACCTCGGAGAGCAGCGTGACCTGCGGGACACCCAGGCGCTCGGCCAGCAGGGCCGGGACGACGCCCATGGTGCCGTCGGTGGAGGCCAGGCCGGAGATCACCAGGTCGTAGCCGGCCTTCTCGATGGCCTTGGCCAGCACCAGGGAGGTGCCGATGACGTCGGTGCCGTGCAGGTCGTCGTCCTCGACGTGGATGGCCTTGTCGGCGCCCATGGACAGGGCCTTGCGGAGCGCGTCCTTGGCGTCCTCGGGGCCGACGGTCAGGACCGTGACCTCGACGTCGTCGTCGGAGTTCTCGGAGATCTGCAGCGCCTGCTCGACCGCGTACTCGTCGAGCTCGGAGAGCAGACCGTCCACGTCGTCCCGGTCGACGGTCAGGTCATCGGCGAAGTGCCGGTCGCCGGTGGCGTCGGGCACGTACTTCACAGTGACAACGATCCTCAAGCTCACGCCGGCTCTCCTACTGCATCGTCATTTCTCAGCTGCCTCTTGCAGGCAGCATAGGCGCCTCATGCGGCCGATCCCGGTCGGGGCGGCTGCGCTCCGACCGCAATATTACTCACCAGTACATCCAGTTCTTGCCCGCTAAGCAAGCGCTTTGAACTGTGACCTGTGCAACGCAGCGTAATCGGAACTCGACCGCCCCGCACCAGCGGAAGCGCCGATGAGCCGATCAGTCGCGCAGGCCGTTGAACCGACCCTGGTGGTAGAGCAGCGGCCGGCCGGTGCCCGCGGGGTCACCGAGCCTCACCTCGGCCAGCACGATGCGGTGATCACCGGCGGGCACGCGCGCGTGTACCCGGCACACCAGCCAGGCGAGCACGCCGTCGAGGACGGGGACGCCCTCGGGACCCTCGCGCCAGGCGGTGGGCGCGCCGAAACGGTCGGCGCCACTGCGGGCGAAGGTGGCGGCCAGCTCCTCCTGGTGCTCGCCGAGTATGTGCACGCCGACGTGACCGGCCCGGGAGATCGCGGGCCAGCTGGAGGCTCCCGTGCCGATCCCGAAGGACAGCATGGGGGGTTCGGCGGAGACGGAGGCGAGGGAGGTGGCGGTGAAGCCGACCGGGCCGGCGTCACCGCTCGCGGTGATCACGGCGACGCCTGCCGCATGCCGCCGGAAGACGGAGCGCAGGAGGTCGGGAGAGGCGAGCTGGTGGCTGCCGAGGTCGGACGTGGCCGTCATGCGGTGTTCCTTCTGCGAGGAGTGTCGAGCTGGACCGTGGCTGCTCAACAGGCCGGACAGCGCGCGCTCGCGGTGCGGGCCAGGTCGACGTGGACCCGCCCGAACAGAAGGAGTTCCGTAGGCATACGGTCAGGCTGACGATAGGTGCCGTACACAGTCAAGTGAGTACCGACATATGGGAGATGCCTCACCGTGCGCCCACCGGCCTCAGACCGCCTCCCCGATCGCCGCTATGACGTCCGCCTTGCGCGGCTGGCCGGTGGCGCGCCGCACGACCCTGCCGTCGGCGTCGAGGACCAGTACGGTCGGCGTCTTGAGGATGTCGAGTTCACGGACCAGGTCGAGGTTCTTCTCGGCGTCGATCTCGACGTGGGCCACACCCGGGACCATGCCCGCGACCTCGCCGAGGACCCGCCGGGTCGCCCGGCAGGGCGCGCAGAAGGCGCTGGAGAACTGGACCAGCGTGGCTCGTTCACCGAGGTCCTCTCCCAACTCGGCCGCGCCGAGCTTCTTCCCGTCGTCGCGCCCGCGCACCCTCACCCTCCCGCTCCGCCGCTTCTGCAGCACCCCATAGGCGCTCGCCGCCGCGAGCACCACCACGCACACCACAAGTCCGGTCATCACCTGCACAAGCATTCACGAGACTGCAAAGATTCCCGCCTCCCTCCCGTCTGTCCGTTGCGGAATGCTTGATTCATGGACATTGACGTACGAGGGCCGCGCTTCGGAGCGGCCGTGACGACCGTCGTTCTGGCGGCCGCTCTGATCACGGGCAGCTTCTGGCTGCTGGCCTGGCAGACGCTGGCGTTCGCGCTGGGGGCGGCGGGCGGGGTGGGCCGCTCGCCGTACGGCCTGCTGTTCCGGAAGGTCGTACGGCCGCGGATCGGACCGCCGACCGAGTTCGAGGCACCGGAACCGCCCCGGTTCGCCCAGGCTGTGGGCCTCTCCTTCGCGGCCGTCGGACTCGTGGGCTACGGGATCGGACCGGCGTGGCTCGGACTCGCCGCCACCGGAGCGGCACTCGCGGCAGCCTTTCTCAACGCCACGTTCAGTTACTGCCTGGGGTGCGAGATGTACCTGCTCGTCAGGCGGGTGACGGTACGCGCGGAGTAAAGGCGGTTTAAAAAGAGCAGGACGGATCACACGACCGACGTGACGAGAATCTCTCCCTGGGCGGGCACCAAGACTGGCTCCCCGTCCGTTCTTCGGGCACGATCTGCGAGATGCCGTAAACCTACGGCTGCGTAACTTAATGCCGGGAACTTCCCAGGCAGAGCAGGAAGGGCTCACCCCGCCCATGGCAGAGCTTGTCTACCGTCCCGTCGTCGGATTCGCCCAGGCGCTGTTCAAGGTCTGGGACCTCAAGATCGACTGCAAGGGTTCGGAGAACATCCCGCGCTCGGGCGGCGCCGTACTGGTGAGCAACCACATCAGCTACCTGGACTTCGTCTTCAACGGCCTGGCCGCGCTCCCGCAGAAACGTCTCGTGCGTTTCATGGCGAAGGAGTCGGTTTTCCGCCACAAGGTCTCCGGTCCGCTGATGCGCGGGATGAAGCACATCCCGGTCGACCGCGCGCAGGGCGAGACGGCGTACGCCCACGCCCTGGAGTCGCTGCGGTCGGGCGAGATCGTCGGGGTCTTCCCGGAGGCGACGATCTCGCCGTCCTTCACGCTGAAGAGCTTCAAGTCGGGTGCGGCGCGGATGGCGCAGGAGGCGGGTGTCCCCCTGATCCCGATGGCCGTCTGGGGCACGCAGCGGCTGTGGACTAAGGGGCACCCCCGCAACTTCAAGCGCAGCCACATCCCGATCACGATGCGGGTCGGGGAGGCGATCGAGGCTTCCCGGGACAAGTACGCCGGTGCCATCACACGGCAGGTCCGGGAGCGGGTCAACGAGCTCCTCGAAGCCGCGCAGCGCGCGTATCCGGTGCGGCCGAAGGGGCCGGACGACACATGGTGGATGCCGGCGCATCTCGGAGGGACGGCGCCTACGCCGGAAGCGGTGCGTGAGGCTGAGGCGCGGTAGTACGTTCGGCCGCGCGTTCGTGGGGGCCGGACGCGCGGTTCACCGCGCCCCTGAACGGGCGCGTCCGGGACGGGGCCATCAGGTGCTTCAGAGGCCCCCGGGGAGCGTTTTCCAGAGGTACGGGCGGTCGGGGGCGGCCTTGAGGGTGCTCAGGACGGCGGGGTGCGGTTCCGCGTACAGGTCCGGGTAGTCCCTCTCGTCGGACCCCGGTTCGGGCGTGAAGGCCAGCCGCTCGCCGTCCAGGGAGAACTGGGCGTCCACCCCCGGCTTGTTGCCCCGGGGGTCCTGGCGGTGCCAGGCGCCGTTGAACCGCACGGCGACCAGACCGTGCACCACGTCGAACTTCTGGTAGCAGAGCGCGGCCGGGATGTCCTCGGCGCGCAGCAGCGCGGCCAGTGCGTGGGCCTTGGCGTAACAGATGCCGGTGCCCTGCTCCAGGACGTCGGAGGCCCGCCAGGTGACGCGGAGATCCCCGGAGTCCTGGGAGTGCGGGATGGTGTCGCGGACGAACTCGAAGGCCAGCCGCGCATAGTCATACGAGTCGAACGCCTCCTTGGCGAGCCGGGCGGCCACCTCTCGGACGACCGGGTGGTCGTGGTCGATGGCCTCATCGGCTGCCAAGTACGCGGAAAGGTCGGGGGTCTTCTGGATCAGCTCCATGCCCGCAGAGCATAGGAAGACGATCACCCTGCCGTCAATGAATTTACGCTACTCGGTATATGTATGCGGCGTAGCAGTGGACGGTCACCACCTGGGACGTGCTCCATCGCTGCTCGACCGTGGCGAGCCTCGTCCAGCCCAGCCGTTCGTACAGGGCCGCCGCGGCGGTGTCGGACGCGACGACGTCGAGCACCGGGTGCAGCCCGCGGTGCCGTGCTTCCCGCACGACCCGGCCCATCAGCAGGGCGCCGATCCCGTGCCCTCTCGCCTGCGGGGCGACGAACAACCGGCCGACCACCGCGGCCTGTTGACTGCTCGTGCCGTTACGCTCGCTCCAGAGGGCAGGGGCCAGGTCGCCTCCGGTGCTGCGGGAGAGACCGACGTGGCCCACCACCCGGCCGTCCAGATCGGCCACCCAACTGCCCAGCCCCGAGGCCGGAGTCAGCCAATCACCGGGCAGGGCAGGCCAGTTCACCGGATAACCGTCGCGACGGTGCACCTCCGCCAGCGCCCGCGCACATGCTTCGACGTCGTCATCGGTCCTCGGCCGGACCCGAGGCTGGGATTTGGATGTGTCCACACCGGCATGCAAGCACAGCAGGGCCGCAGGGGCCCCAGCCACGTCACCCGCCGTGTCAGCTGCTATCGGCACCGCTCCCCCGCCTCGGAGCCGCACGCACCAGCCATGCGCAACTCGGCCCGGATGCAGGGTTGTTGCAGCCGGGCAGATCCGCCGGACTCAACTCGGCCCGGACGCGCGCTTCGTTGCCGCCGGCCGACCCGATCCGCCGGACACGCCTAGCGCGCCATCTCCTCCTTCAGCGCCGCCACGAACGACGACGCCATCAGCCCTCGCCCGAACCCCGGCCCCCGCCTCCCAGCCGCACAACACCAGACCCGCTCAACTCGGCCCGGACGCGCGCTTCGTTGCCGCCGGCCGACCCGATCCGCCGGACACGCCTAGCGCGCCATCTCCTCCTTCAGTGCCGCTACGAACGCGTCCACGTCGTCCTCGGTGGTGTCGAAGGCGCACATCCAGCGGACGACGCCCGCTGCCTCGTCCCAGAAGTAGAAGCGGAAGCGCTTCTGGAGGCGCTCGCTCACGTCGTGCGGGAGTTTGGCGAAGACGCCGTTGGCCTGGACCGGGTAGAGGATCTCGACGCCGTGGACGGCACGGACACCCTCGGCCAGACGCTGGGCCATCTCGTTGGCGTGGCGGGCGTTGCGCAGCCACAGGTCCTTCGCGAGCAGGGCCTCCAACTGCACCGAAACGAACCGCATCTTGGAGGCGAGCTGCATGGACAGCTTGCGCAGGTGCTTCATGTGGGAGACCGCGTCCTGGTTGATCACCACGACCGCCTCGCCGAACAGCGCGCCGTTCTTCGTCCCGCCCAGGGAGAGGATGTCGACGCCGACCGCGTTGGTGAACGTCCGCATCGGGACGTCGAGGGAGGCGGCCGCGTTGGCTATGCGGGAGCCGTCCAGGTGGACCTTCATGCCGTGGGCGTGGGCGTGGTCGCAGATCGCGCGGATCTCGTCCGGCGTGTAGAGCGTGCCGAGCTCCGTGGACTGGGTGATCGAGACGACCTGCGGCATCGCGCGGTGCTCGTCGTCCCAGCCGTAGGCCTGCTTGTCGATCAGGTCGGGCGTGAGCTTGCCGTCCGGGGTGGGCACGGTGAGCAGCTTGAGGCCGCCCATGCGCTCGGGGGCGCCGCCCTCGTCCACGTTGATGTGCGCGCTCTCGGCGCAGATCACCGCGCCCCACCGGTCGGTGACCGCCTGGAGCGCGACGACGTTGGCACCGGTGCCGTTGAAGACCGGGAACGCCTCGGCCGTGGCCCCGAAGTGGCTGCGGACGACGCCCTGGAGGTTCTCCGTGTAGTCGTCCTCGCCGTAGGCGACCTGGTGCCCGCCGTTGGCCAGGGCCAGGGCGGCGAGCACCTCCGGGTGGGCCCCGGCGTAGTTGTCGCTGGCGAAGCCGCGGATCTCCGGGTCGTGATGGCGACGGGCGTCGGTCTTCGGGGGGGTCACGGCTTCTCGGTGAGCCACAGACGGTTTCCGTTCACTTCGGCGGCGGGCTTGTCCCAGACGGCGACGATGGCCTCGGCCAGTTCCTTGACGTCCGTGAAGCCCGCGAACTTCGCGTTGGGCCGTTCGGCGCGCATGGCCTCGTGCACCAGTGCCTTCACCACCAGGATCGCAGCCGCGGAGGTCGGCCCCTCGGTGCCCCCGGCCTTGCGGAAGGCGTCGGCGAGAGCGAGCGTCCAGGCCTCGGCGGCGGCCTTGGCGGCGGCGTACGAGGCGTTGCCCGCGGTCGGCTTCGTCGCACCGGCGGCGCTGATCAGGAGGTAGCGGCCGCGCTCGCTGCGCTGCAGGCCCTCGTAGAAGGCGAGGGAGGTGTGCTGCACCGTGCGGATGAGCAGCAGCTCCAGGAAGTCCCAGTCGTCCAGGCTCGACTTGATGAAGGTTTCGCTGCCGCGCCAGCCGCCGACGAGGTGGACCAGTCCGTCGACACGGCCGAACTCCTTCTCGATGTGCGCGGCCCAGTCACGGGTGGAGTCCAGGTCGAGCAGATCGACCGGCTCACCGGTCACGGTGGCGCCGCCCGAGGCGTAGCTCGCCGCGTCCACGGCCTCCGCGAGCCGCTCCGGGTCGTTGTCCGCGCCGACGACGGTCGCGCCCGCCTCGGCCAGCCGCAGCAGTGTCGCTCGGCCCGCGGGCCCGCCCGCGCCCGCCACCGCGATCACCGCACCGCTGAGAGCTCCGTTCCCCACCATCTTCTTCGCCTCCTGAGCTGCCGCCGGAGCGGCCTGAGCAGCCGCCTGAACGGCCTGTGCAGTGTTCCCGGTGCCGCGCTCGCTCACGCGGCGACCCGCTCGGCGCTCGTAGCAGTGATGCCCCGGGTCGAGGCGATCACATGACGAAGCTTCTTGGAGAGGGCCTCATAGAACATGCTCAGCGGAAACTCGTCCGGAAGCACGTCATCGACGAGTTTCCGGGGCGGCAGCGACAGGTCGAGGGCGTCGGGGCCCTTGGCCCACTTGGATCCCGGGTGCGGGGCGAGGTAGGTGGAGACGAGGTCGTAGCCGGCGAACCAGTGGACGAGCTTCGGGCGGTCGATGCCGTCGCGGTAGAGCTGCTCGATGTCGGCGCACAGCTGGTTGGTGACCTCGGGGGCGCGCTGCCAGTCGATGAACAGCTTGTTGTCGGTCCAGCGGACGACGTCGTGCTTGTGCAGGTAGGCGAAGAGGAGCTGGCCGCCGAGCCCGTCGTAGTTGCGCACCCGCTCGCCGGTGACCGGGAAGCGGAACATGCGGTCGAAGAGGACCGCGTACTGCACGTCACGGGCCTGCGGGACGCCGTCGGCCTCCAGCTTCACGGCCTCCTTGAAGGCGGTGAGGTCGCAGCGCAGCTCCTCGAGGCCGTACATCCAGAACGGCTGGCGCTGCTTGATCATGAACGGGTCGAAGGGCAGGTCGCCGTGGCTGTGGGTGCGGTCGTGGACCATGTCCCACAGGACGAAGGCCTCCTCGCAGCGCTTCTGGTCGTGGACCATCGCAGCGACGTCCTCGGGCAGCTCGACGCCCAGGACCTCGACGGCCGCGTCGGTGACCCGGCGGAAGCGGGCGGCCTCGCGGTCGCAGAAGATACCGCCCCAGGAGAATCGTTCCGGCGCCTCGCGCACGGCGATGGTCTCCGGGAACAGGACGGCCGAGTTGGTGTCGTAGCCGGCCGTGAAGTCCTCGAACTTGATGCCGCAGAACAGCGGGTTGTCGTAGCGCGTGCGCTCCAGTTCGGCCAGCCACTCGGGCCAGACCATGCGCAGCACGACCGCCTCCAGGTTGCGGTCCGGGTTGCCGTTCTGCGTGTACATCGGGAAGACGACCAGGTGCTGGAGGCCGTCCGCGCGGTTCGCGGCGGGCTGGAAGGCCAGCAGGGAGTCGAGGAAGTCGGGCACCTCGAAGCCGCCCTCGGACCAGCGCAGGAGGTCCTTGACGAGCGCGGCGTGGTAGTCCGCGTCGTGCGGCAGCAGGGGCGACAGCTCCTGCACCGCGTCGACGACACGCCGCACGGCGGCCTCGGCGTCCGCGCGCGCGGGTGCGGCCTCGGCCGCGAGGTCGATCGACCCGTCCTTGGACTGCCATGGCCGGATCCGCTCCACGGCATCCTTGAGCACGGGCCATGCCGGGTGCTCCACCACCCTGGTCACGGGAGGAACCTGGTCCCCCGAAGCCGCCTGCACAAGAATTTCCGTCATGTCCCATCCTCCACGGGAGAAGCTCGCGTATGGAGACCGTATACATACGAGCTTCCGCCCAGCAAGAGCGGTTACGGGAAGTTATCCTGCACACCCCAATGGTCACCGAACTTTTTCCTGTCGAGTGCCATGAACGCCGCGATTCCGGGTAGGAGATCCCGCTCCCCACACGTCACCGCGATCCCTCGTGTACGCACGGGTCCATCACACGGCGTAGCCGTTAGGCTGCGGCTCTGCACCGAGCCGCCGTCGACGGAAGCGAGTTGAACCTTGAACTTCCTTACCATCGGTCATCGCGGGGTCATGGGTACCGAACCCGAGAACACCCTCCGTTCCTTCGTCGCCGCCCAGCAGGCCGGCCTCGACGTCATCGAACTCGATCTGCATCTGAGCAAGGACGGCGCCCTCGTCGTCATGCACGACACCGACGTGGACCGCACGACCGACGGAACCGGCCCGATCGCCGAGAAGACCCTCACCGAGCTGCGCGCCCTGGACGCGGGCCGCGGAGAACGTGTCCCGGTGTTCGAGGAGGTCCTGGACGCCGTGCGCTCGCCGCTCCAGGCCGAGATCAAGGACGTCGCGGCGGCCCGTGCGCTGGCCGAGGTCATGCTCCGGCGGGATCTGGTCTCCCGGGTCGAGGTGTCCTCGTTCCACGACGAGGCGATCGCCGAGGTCGGCCGGCTGGTGCCCGGCGTACGGACCGCGCTGATCGGCAGCCGGTTCGGCCCCGACATCGTGGAGCGAGCCGTCGAGGCCGGTGCGGCGACGGTCTGCCTGAACATCCGCCGGCTGACCCTGGAGGTCGTGGAGGCGGCCCGCAAAGCGGACCTGAAGATCGTCGGCTGGGTGGTGAACACCCAGGACCATCTGCGGCTGGTGCGGGCCCTGGAGCTGGACGGCGCGACGACCGACTACCCGGAGATCAAGCGCACCGGCCGCTTCACCGCGTGAGCCGCGTGAGCCGCGTGAGCCGTGGACATCACGGGACTCGCGGCAGGAACGTCACACCAGCGGCTTGACCAGCAGCTCGAACCGCAGGTCGTCGCGCTGCGGAACGCCGAAGCGCTCGTCGCCGTACGGGAAGGGCGTCATCTGTCCCGTACGGCGGTAGCCGCGCCGCTCGTACCAGGCGATGAGGTCCTCGCGCACGGAGATCACGGTCATGTGCATCTCGGTGACACCCCAGGTCTCCCGGGCGATCCGCTCCGCCTCCGCGATGATCACCTTGCCGAGGCCGCCGCCCTGGAGCGTGGGGCTGACCGCGAACATCCCGAAGTACGCGTAGGTGCCCCGGTGTTCGAGCTGACAGCAGGCGACGACCTGCCCGTCCCGCTCCACCGTCAGCAGCCGGCTGTCGGGCGACTTGATGACCGCGAGCACACCCTCCGGGTCCGTCCGCTGCCCTTCGAGGATGTCCGCCTCGGTGGTCCACCCGGCCCGGCTGTCGTCCCCGCGGTACGCCGACTCGACCAGCGCGACGAGGGTGTCCACATCGGCGTCGGTGGCGTCACGGAAGGTGAGGCCGGCGGTGGTCTCCATGGGGCGCATCTCCACTTCAGGGGCACGACTCGGGCACGGTCGAGAGTAGCGCCCCGGATAGGCTCGCCCGCATGGTGCACGTACTGAGCGGCCGCGTCCTGCTGCGGCCCACGGATCCGGATCGTTCCCGAGTCTTCTACGGCGACCAGCTGGGCCTCGCCGTGTACCGCGAGTTCGGCACGGGGCCGGAGCGGGGCACCGTCTACTTCCTCGGCGGCGGGTTCCTGGAGTTGTCGGGACGCTCCGAGGCTCCGCCGGCCGCGGATGTCCGGCTGTGGCTCCAGGTCGCGGACGTGACCGCGGCGCACGAGGAACTGCTGGCCAAGGGTGTCGAGATCGTGCGGCTCCCGGTGAAGGAGCCGTGGGGACTGGTCGAGATGTGGGTGGCGGACCCGGACGGCACACCGATCGTGCTGGTGGAGGTGCCGGCGGACCATCCGATCCGGTACCGCCCCGGAATCTGAGCCCGGCGTCCACCGGCCGGCATCACGCGTGGTGCCGGCCGTTCCGACGACTTGGATATGCTCCGCCGACCGCCGTGGCCCGAGGGCGTCGAGCAGTGGAGGAGCACATGAGGGTGGACGTGAACGCCCCGGCCTTTCGCGGGCAGCGATGGGCGGCCAGGACTTCCCTGGCAACGGCCGCCCTCGCGGTGCTGCTGCCCCTCGCCTACGGCGGTCTCGGCGGCGTTCTCCTACTGGCGGCCGGGCTCGCGGGCGCGGCCGTCACGGCGGCGGCGGTGTGGTGGACGCTGACGCGGCGCGGCCCGGAGCGCTGGCTGGCAGCGGCGCTCACGGTCGTCGTCCCCGCCCTCGTGCTCGTCCTCTTCGTGGTCACCCTGGGATGGGTGCTCGTGCTCGCGCCGGTGCTGTGGAGTGTGGCCGTGTGGAGCGGGCGCTACGCCCTGCGCAGCACCGGCACCCGCCCGAAGCGTATGAAGGAGCACCGGGCGCGTTCGGTGCGGCGGCCCTTCCTGATCATGAACCCCCGCTCCGGGGGCGGGAAGGTCGAGCGGTTCCGGCTGCGGGAGAAGGCCGAACAGCTGGGCGCGCAGGTGGTGCTGCTCGACCCGGAGGAGCACCAGGACGTGACCGCGCTGGCACGGGCGGCCGTGGCGGAGGGCGCGGACCTGCTCGGCGTCGCGGGCGGCGACGGCACCCAGGCGCTGGTCGCCGCCGTCGCCGCGGAACACGGCCTGCCGTTCCTCGTGATCTCCGCCGGTACCCGCAACCACTTCGCCATGGACCTCGGACTCGACCGCACCGACCCCGCAACGTGCCTCGACGCGCTCACCGATGGTGTCGAACTCCGGGTGGATCTCGGCTTCGTGGCGGACCACCCGTTCGTCAACAACGCCTCCTTCGGCGCGTACGCGGCGGTCGTCCAGAGTCCCGCCTACCGCGACGACAAGATCGGCACCACTCTGGAGCTTCTGCCCGACCTGCTGACCCGGCAGCGCGGCCCGCATCTGACCGCGCGGATCGACGCCATCACGATCGACGGCCCGCAGGCGGTGCTGGTGAGCAACAACGCCTACCGGACCGGTGATCCCGTGGGCCTCGGCCGCCGCGAGCGGCTCGACTCCGGGCTGCTCGGCATCCTCGGCGTCAGGGTGGACAGTGCGGCCGAGGCGGCGGCACTCCTGCTCGACCCCGATCCGGAGGGCCTCTCGGTGCTGTCCGCGCGCGAGGTGGTCGTCTCCGCCGACCAGCCGGAGATCGAGGTCGGCGTCGACGGGGAATCCCTGGTCCTGCCCATCCCGGTCCACTGCCGTATCGCGCCCGGCGTCCTCCGCGTCCGCGTCCCGCGGAAACGACCTGGAGTGCCGGTTGCACAACCCCGCCTGAACTGGCGCCGGTTGCGCAAGCTTGCGGCGCCGGCCGGGCGGGCGTGAGTCTCGGCACGACGCGACCGACCCGCTTTACGGGAGAGGCGTGTCAGCCTCCGCCGGGGCGAGCGGTGTCACCGTCACCTGGTCGATGACGGGGGCGTGGGCGGAGCGCTGCCCGAACTCGTTCCTGGTGTCGCCTGCGAAGTCGGGGAGTTCGTCGGCGGTGAAGGTGAGCGTGTTGAGGCCCGGGCGCAGGGTGACCGGCACGGACAGGTTCCAGAAGTTGTTGAAGTGGAAGGTGGTGGGGAACAGGACGCGGTGCGCGGGGGCGCCGTTGACGGAGACGTCGGCGTGGCGGCAGACGGGGTCGGGGTTGTAGTGGGTGGACGGGGGCTGCTCGCCGTTGGAGTAGCGGATCGTCAGCGCGTGGCGTCCGGCGCGGTCCGCCGTGACCGTGAGGGTGAGCGCATTGGCGGGCCCGGCGCCGACGCCGTCTACCGCCTTGCCGCCCGTGGCGTACGGGTATCCGGTCACCCTCGCCGCTCCGGTCAGGGCGCCTTCCTCGGCGGCGTACACGGTCGCGGGCAGCAGTCCGCGCGAAGGGGCGATCCGCAGCCGGTCGACGATCAGACGGTCCGAAGTGCCGGTGACCGTGACCTTGTTGACGCCTTCGGCGAGGAAGAGCGGTACGGCGCCGCGCTCGACGCGGCCCACCTCCTCGCCGTTGACGCTCAGCACGCCCTCGCCGGGCCCGAGCACGTCGACGGTCACGGAGGCCTCGCCGTCGTCGGCCGCGTACGCCCAGAAGGTGACGGTGCCGCCCCGCGGGAGCACGGCGACCCCGGGCCCCGAGGCGCCGCGGTGCGCGTGGCTGACCCGGGCCCCGCCGCCGAGGTCCGCGAACTCGGCGTCGTACAGCGCGGTTTCGTCCTCCTCTCGCAGCACGACGTCCAGCTTGTCGACGACCGCGTCGCCCTTGGTGACCCCGAGGTCGGGGTCCTGGGCCGCGAGGGTGATCCGGTGGCGGCCCGCGGTCAGCTCCACCCGGGTGTCGGTATGGCCCCACACCGCCGGCTTGTAGCCGAGCGGCAGCCGCAGTTCGCGCGGGTCCTCACCGTCGACGCGCAGGAAGACGTTGGTGGGGCCCTGCTCGCGCACCAGGTCGGCGAGGTTGTGCGAGCCGGCGAACACCACGAGGTCGTAGGTCCCGTCCTGCGGGACCTCGACGTCGAAGGCGAGCACGCCGTCGGATCCGGTGCGCAGTCCGCCCACGTGGTAGCCGCCGGAGGTGGCGAACCGGTCGACGGCGGACGGGGATCCCTCGGGTCCGTTCTTCGAGTAACCGCCGCCCGTGTAGGTCGCGTCCTCGGCCTCGTACGTCCCCCGCCAGCGCACCGCGGGCGGCAGGGCGACGGCTCCGTTGCCGCCCGGTGAGAGGATCACCTGGTAGGCGGACATCGCGTCGAGATCGGTCAGGGCGAGTGTCACCTTCCCGTCCACGACGGGCAGTTCCTCGTCCCGCAGCCGCAACGGTGGTGCACTTGAACCCACTTGGCCGGTCCAGGGGATCTCCACGAGACGCGCGTGGGCCACGGCGCCGAACACCTCCGCGTCCACGCCCTCGAACACGACGTCCGCCGTGCCGCCCGCGCCCCCGAACAGCGCTCTGGCCTGGCGCTTCTCCCGGTCGAGGGTGGCTACTCCCTGCAGCGTGTACTGCACGTTGGGGTGCGGGGCGACGACCCTGACGGTGTTTCCGGTCAGCTGCCCGTAGGCGTTGTACAGCCACCACTGGCCGTTGGCCCTGTTCGCCTCCACCGCCGAGTCGTTGAGGTTGCCGGCGATGTTCCAGTAGGCGAGGTCGGCGTCGACCTTCGACTCCTCGATCGCGGCGATCCACTGGATCATCTGGCCGGGGACGGAGACGTGGTAGTTGTGCGCGTACTCGTTGATGTTGACGGGCAGCGGGCCGATGCCCAACTCCCGTTCCAGCTCCCGGTACTGGGCGATGTTGGTGCGGACCTCGGCGGGTGAGGACAGCTCGTGCCAGGTGACGATGTCGGGCAGCACGTCGTGCGACTTCGCGAACTCCAGGAAGCCCCTGACCTCGGGGTACAGGACGCAGGTGTTGGGTCCGGCCACGCGCGCGTCCGGGTCGAGGTCCTTGATGAGGCGGTACGCGGCTTCCCAGGCGGCGAAGTAGTGGCCTGGCTCCGTCCGCCAGGAGATCTGGTCGTAGCTCCACTCCCCCTCGCCGAACATGTTGCCCTCGGGCTCGTTGAACGGCACGTACACGACGTGCGACCTCAACTCCCCCAAGGTCAGTACGTGTTCGACCTGGCGGCGGATCACGTCCAGGTGTCCGGCGAGCCGCTCCTCGCCGGTGGCGCCCGGCCACTCGTACGGAAATCCCCGGTAGAAGTCGGGCAGGTAGACGTAGATGTCCTTGCCGCCCGCCGCGACGAAGGGCGGCAGTATCTCCAGGGCGTCGCCGCCCGGGTGCTGGGTGCCGTCCTGGGCCTTGGTCGTCACCGTGCGCGGATACATGCCCTCGACCACGACGCGGCTGGGCACGCCGTCGCCGTAGAGGCCGTAGAGCGTGCCGCTCGCTCCCCCGTGGAAGGGGCCGGTCTCGGTGCCGAGGTCGATGGTGAGCTTCTCGGGGGCGGGGCCTTCGGCTGCCACGGCATCCATCCTTCGTTCGATATTCCGTACGACGATCGATGATCCGCACCGACCTGGACGAACGTAGGAAGCGGGGGCAGACCGCGTCAACCGGCCGCGGGGTTCGGACCTTCCGAAACCGCAGGTCGGGACTCAGGCGCGCAGCACGCCGAGGCTGCCCTCCAACCGGCTGAGCAGCTCCCCCAGGCGGGCGGCGAGTTCGTCCCGTGCCTCGGGGGTCAGGACGGACAGCACGGCCGTCTCGTAGGCCAGTTGCTCGGGCAGGATGCCGTCGACCAGGTCCCGGCCGGCGTCGGTGAGCCGGACGTGGGCGACGCGCCGGTCGCGGGTGTCGCCCCGGCGCTCCACCAGGCCCCGTTCGGTCAGTTGCTTGAGGCGCTTGGTGACGGCGGCGCCGGAGGAGAAGGTCTCGCGGGCCAGGTCGCCGGGGGTGAGCTCGTGGCCGGTGCGCCGCAGCGCGCCGAGCAGGTCGAACTCGGGACGGCTGAGCCCGGCCCGGCGCAGGGGGGCGTCCTCGGCCTGCTGGAGGAGGGCGGCGCAGCGGTTGACACGGCCGATGATCTCCATGGGGCCGGTGTCGAGGCCGGGGTGGACGGTCTGCCACTGCCGGACGACGGCGGCGACGGTGTCGTTCCTCGTCGGGTCCGCCGGTCGTCCGTTCGGTGCCGTCATGGGCGTGCGCCCTCCGCTCTGTGGTGCCGGATCGTCGCGGCGAGCGTACGGTGTCCGGCCTGCTCGGCGCGCACGACCCTCTCCTGTGGCAGGGCCCGCTGCCACCATTCGCCGGACGCGGCCTCGACAGTCGTGCGCAGGTCGACCAGGGCGGTGGCGAGGGCACGGCGGGCGGAGTCCAGGGCGCCGGGGGCCGGGCGCGCCTCGGCCAGGAGGCGGGCGGTGTGTTCCCGGGCGCGCTCCACGGCGGCCAGCGACAGCTCGACCCGATCGCCCGCGCGCCGGTTGGTGACGGCTATGGCGGCGAGGAATCCGACCAGCGCCCCGACGAGGGTGTCCACGACCCGCTCGGTGATCAGCCGGCCCGGCTCCTGGTGTCCGGCGAACTCGGTGATGAGGAGGGCCATGGGGGTCACGCAGATGCTGCCGAGCCAGTAGTTGCGGGCGATGAGTGCCTCGGCGCCGAAGTTGAAGGCGAGGCAGCACAGGACGAGCGCGGCGGGCCCGAGGTGGGCGAGCGGGACGACGACGGCGAACACCAGCACCCCGACGAGGTTGCCGACGACCCGCTGGACGCCCCGACTCCAGGTGAGGGTGACGTTGGCCTGGTAGAGGGAGGCCGCGGTGACCAGGGCCCAGTAGGGGCGGCCGACGCCGAGCGCGAGGGAGACGTAACCGGCCAGGGCACAGCCCAGGGCGGTGCGTACGGCGAGCGGGGCGAGCATGCGCCACACCGGGTGGGTGGCGGGGGCGGTGAGCTCGATCTCCACGCCGAGGAGTTCGTCGTCGTCCGGCGCCTGCGGGACCGGTGCCGTGCCGCGCAGTTCCCGGGCCCAGGCGCGGAGGCGGTCCGGGTCCGCGTCGGCCGGGGCGGCCAGGGCGACCTCGGCGCGGACGACGAGGCGTTCGAGGGCACGCCGGGTCCCGGAGCGGGCGCTGGCCGACAGGAGCGTCTGCCAGGCGGCCTGGACGGCGGCGTGTGCGGTTCCGCTCGCTTGCGAGCGCGGGTTCTCCGCGTACGCGGCAGCCGTGTGCAGGGCGCGGGCGGCGGCCCGTCGTTCCGGGCCGTGCGGCCGGAACAGGCCGGGTGCCATACCCACCAGCCAGGCCCAGGCACCCGCCGCGAGGGCCAGGGCGAGGTGGCCGGGGACCTGGCCGAGGGTCTGCGGGGCGAACAGGGAGGCGGAACTGATGAAGGTCAGGACCACATGGCCGGGCGGGCCGATCCGAGACGCGTCGCAGAGCGTCTTCTGCACGGCGGCCACCAGCGCCCCGACGGTGACCAGCACCACCGCGCTGCCGGTGAGCGAGGCGGCGACCAGGCCGACGCCGAGGCCGGCGACCATGCCGAGCACCACCCAGGCCAGGGCGCGGGCCCGGGCGGCGTAGGGCCGGTGGTGGGCGTACAGGGCGCACAGGGATCCGGCCATGGTGTACATCGCCAGGTCGAGGCGGTCGAGGGCCAGCAGGGTCAGGTTGGGCGGGGCGACCGCGACCACCACGCTCAGGGCGGGCTTGAACCAGATGTCGGAGGGCCCGCCGAGGCGCAGCACGCCGGCCAGCGGGAGACGGCGTACGCGCGGGGTGTCGGTGTGGGGGGTCGCACTGCTCATGAGTCAATACTTTAGCAGGTGTTTTACCTATAAACGATAGCTGGTCCACCCCCCTGACCTGCTGTGCTCTGTCGCACGCTCCCCGCGTACACCCTTGCGCTCGATTGCGCGCCGCATGGCCCGGGCATGCCTTGCCCGACCGTCGAGCGGGGAGGTGGGCGTGCACGGACCGGCTTCGCCCGGCTGGCTGCTGGTCGCGCTCTGCGCGGCGACCGGGGCGTACTGCCTGCTGCGGATGCGCAGCAGCGTCGAGGAGCAGCGCCGGGCCGCGGGCGGTGAGGCGCTGATGGGCTTCGGGATGGCCGCGATGGCCGTACCGGCCACCGTGTTCACACCCCCGGCGTGGGCCTGGCCGCTCTGCGCGGCCGTGTTCGGCGGGGCCGCGCTGCGCGCGCTGTGGGCGGCACGCACGAGCACCCATCATCTGCATCACCTGGTGGGAGCGGGTGCCATGGTCTACATGGCGGTGGTGATGGCGGCCTCCCCCGGCCACCACGGCGGTTCGGGAGTCCCGTTGGTGACCGGCGTACTGCTCCTCTACTTCGCGGGATACGTCCTGCTGTCCGGCGCCCGTCTGATACCGGTGACCGCCGGTGGCGGCACCGTCGGCTGGGGCGACCGTCCCGAACTCTCGCGCGCGTGCCGCTTGTCGATGGGCATCGCGATGGTGGCCATGCTGCTGACGCTCTGACTGCGAACTCCCCCGCTACGCCTCTGTGCATACACCCACGGATGTCAGGGAACCCGGCAACGGACCGTCCAGCCCCTCCATGCCCCGGAATTCGCCTCACATCACACAGGTCGGCGAGGATCGCAGTATGCACACCCCGTCCGTCGACGCCCCGCCCCGTCCGCCGGATCACCGGATCGCCGCCCGCGCGAGCGGTGTCCTCGCCCTGTGCTCGGCGCTGCTGCTCGTGCTGGTCGTGGTCAAGTGGCATCCCCTGCTCACCGTGGACGGCGACATCGCCGACACCACCCACGGCTGGGCGGTCGACGAGCCGGGGCTCACCCATGTCTTCCGCGTCCTCACCGACTGGGTCTGGGACCCCTGGGCGATGCGCCTCCTGGCCGCGGTCGCGGCACTCTGGCTGGTGTGGCGGCGCAACGCCCGCTGGACCGCCGTATGGCTGGTGGCCACCTGCGCAGTGGGCACACTGGTGCAGCAGGTCCTGAAGGCCGCGGTAGGCCGCGAACGCCCCGTCTGGCCCGACCCCGTGGACACCGCGCACTTCGCGGCCTACCCGTCGGGCCACGCCCTGACGGCCACGGTCGTCTGCGGCCTCCTCCTGTGGCTCCTCCACCACTACGGCGCCGGCCGCACCCTGTGGCGCACGGCCCTGGCCCTCGCCGTGATCTCCGTCGTGGGCGTCGGCCTCACCCGCGTCTGGCTCGGCGTCCACTGGCCCTCCGACGTGCTCGGCGGGTGGCTGCTGGGCGCGATGCTCGTGACCCTCGCGGTGACGGCCCACCAGCGGTACCGCCCGTGAAGGACGGCCCGCGCCGGGCCTACGCCTATGTGGGCCCACCCGAGTTGCGCGCGACGATACGGCCGGACAGCGCGGGCCGGACCATCGGTTCCGCCGCCGACCTCGCCACGTGGCTGTCCGGGCGCGGGGCGGCCGAAGCCTCGGAGCCGTTCACCTTCGTCGTCGCCCTCGACGGCCTGCTGCGGCTCGCGCCCCGCAGGAGTGAGCACGTGGCCTGCGCAGGCGGTGCGAAGGTGCTGGCCGCCGGTGAGATGGGGTTCGCGCCGACCGCCGGCGGCTGGGCGGTGCACGAGGTCACCAACCACTCCACGGGCTACTGCCCGGACCTCGATTCCTGGCATGCCGTCGGGAGCGCGCTCGACCTGGCCGGCGTCGAGCACCCCGGCCGGTTCACGCACGGGGTGGTGTTCCGGCGCTGCGAGGTGTGCGGGGAGCGGTCGATCGTGCGCGAGGCGGACTTCGTCTGCGTGTTCTGCGGGAGCGAGCTCTCCGCCGTATGGAACGCAGGCCCGTAAGATCATCACATGCGCGCCGTGTTGTTCGACTTCTCGGGAACCCTCTTCCGGATCGAGTCCACCGGGTCCTGGTTGCGGGCCGTCCTCGACGAGGCGGGACTCGCCCTCGACGAGGACGGGGTGACGCGGACCGCGCAGGAGCTGGAGAACGTGGGGGCGCTGCCCGGTGGGGTGGCGCCGCGGGTGCCGATGCCGGAGGAGCTCGCCGCCGTATGGGGAGTGCGGGACGAGAGCGCCGAGCTGCACCGGGCCGCGTACACCGGGCTCTCGCGGCTCGTCACACTGCCGGATCCGGCCCTGCACGACGCGTTGTACGACCGGCACATGCTCCCCTCCGCCTGGCAGCCGTATCCCGATGCCGCCGAGGTGCTGCGCGCGCTGCGCGAGCGCGGGATCGCGGTGGGCGTGGTCAGCAACATCGGCTGGGACCTGCGTCCGGTCTTCCGTGCGCACGGGCTCGATCCGTACGTCGACGTGTACGTGCTGTCGTACGAACACGGCATCCAGAAGCCCGACCCCCGGCTGTTCAAGACCGCCTGCACGGCACTCGGCGTCGAGCCCCGGGATGTCCTGATGGTCGGCGACGACCGGCGGGCGGACGGCGGCGCGGCGGCCCTGGGCTGCGCGGTGCACTTCGTGGACCATCTGCCGGCGGCGCAGCGGCCCGACGCGCTGCGGCCGGTTCTCGGCCTGGTCGGCTGAGCCCCGGGATCGACGCCCCGACCGCCGTCAGGAAGGTGTCCGAAAACCGGGTGGTCACCCCGCCCGAAAGGTCGCCCGAGGACACCATTGGGGCGTATGCTCGCCCACCCTGGACGATCCCCCGCGTCGCCCAGAGCAGGCAGCACCGGGACCAGGCCTTTCTCGGGCCGGTCCGGACGCGTTGAGTATAGTTGGCTGATAGCCAGTCAACGCAGGAGTTCCAGCATGTCCCCGCGCAGCGCCTCGGTCAATGAAGAGTTGCGCCGCCGTTCCCGGGAGCGGCTCCTGCAGGCGGCACTAGAAGTGGTCTCCGAGCGCGGATACGAGGCAACCACCCTCGGCGACATCGCCGACCGGGCCGGCTCGGCGCGCGGTCTGGTGTCGTACTACTTCCCCGGCAAGCGCCGGCTCGTGCAGTCCGCCGTGCACCGGCTCATGCACCGCACGCTGGAGGAGGCGCTGGAGCGCGAGCCCCGCACCGAGGACGGCCGGGAGCGGATGGCCCGGGCCATCGACGCGGTCCTGGGCCTGGCCCGGGACCGGACGGTGCTGATGCGCCAGCACATGGCCGGGCTGCTGGACACCGACGGCTTCGTGGAGTGCCCCGAGCAGCAGCGCCTCGCCGAACTGCTGCGGGACACGATGGAACGGCACGGTTCACAGACGGTCGAGACCGACTACCCGATGCTGCGCTCGCAGCTCATGGGCGCGGTCTACGCGATGGTCGTACCGAACGTCCCGATGCCGCTCGCGACCCTGCGCGCCGAGCTGTTCACGCGCTACCGGCTCGACTGGGAGCAGGGCGTCCCGCCGGGCACCGAGGCACCCGACGGGACGTACGACACGGATCTGTCGCGTTTCTTCGAGACGGGCCAGGAGTCCGAGGGTCAGTCGAAGTAGTCCGGCTGCGTCTGGACGTTGAGCTCGCCGAGCCGCACCTTCCTGGCCGGGTCCGTCCGCTTGTCACTGAGCTTCAGGACGTCGAAGCCCTTGGCGATGTCGTTGGAGTAGATGTAGCCGTTGTAGTAGTACGCCGACCAGGCCCCGCCGGTCTGCATGGTGCTCGTGTTGAGCGGACCGCGCTCGAAGTAGGCGATCTCCCGGGGCTTCGAGGAGTCGGTGAAGTCCCAGACGGACACGCCTCCCTGGTACCACGCCTGGACCATGAGGTCCTTGCCCTTGACCGGAATCAGCGAGCCGTTGTGGGCCACGCAGTTCTCGGTGTCGGCCTGGTAACGCGGGATCTTGAAGTAGCTGCGGAAGACGAGCTTGCGCTTGTCGCCCTTGCCAACGATGTCGTAGATGCCGTCCGCGCCGCGGTTCGGACCGATCTGCGCGTTGCAGGTGGCCGCACCGCCGCCACCCAACTCGTCGGTGAACACGACCTTGTTGGCCTTCTGGTTGAAGGTCGCCGAGTGCCAGAACGCGAAGTTCACGTTGTCCTGCACCCGGTCGATGACCTTCGGGTGCTCCGGGTCCCTGGTGGAGAACAGGATGCCGTCGCCCATGCAGGCGCCCGCCGCCAGATCCTCGTCCGGGAGCACCGTGATGTCGTGGCAGCCGGTGGTCTTGGAGACGCCCGGGTTGGTGGGCGAACCGGGGTTGCCGCCGCCGTCGGGGCCCTCGCCGGGGAAGAGCACCGGGAAGCCGACGACCGCCGCCTTCTCGGGGGCGTTGCGCGGCACCTTGATGACGGAGATGCCGTCGTGCGGCGGCTGGCAGTCGGGGTAGGCGGCGTTCGGGGAGTACGAGGAGACGTAGATGTAGACGTTCCTGCGCTCGGGCACCAGCGTGTGGGTGTGCGATCCGCAGGCGGTCTCCACGGCGGCGACGTACTTCGGGTTCCTCTTGTCGCTGATGTCGAAGACCTTCATCCCCTCCCACGAGGACTTCTCGGTCACGGGCTGGGTGGTGCTGCTGCAACTGCTGTCACTGCGCGAGGAGTCGGTGGACAGGAACAGCAGGTTGCCGGAGACAGAGATGTCGTTCTGCGAGCCCGGGCAGAGCACCTGAGCGATCGTCTTCGGGGCCTTCGGGTTACTGATGTCGAAGACGCGGAAGCCGTCGTAGTTCCCGGCGAAGGCGTACCTGCCCTGGAAGGCCAGGTCCGAATTGGTGCCCGGCAGTGCGTCCTTGGGGATGTTGACGAGGTGTTCGATGTTGTCGGAGTGGACGATCTCGTCCTGCCCGGGTATCTCGCCGTCGGCGATCGCGGCCTTCACCTCGGCCTCGGTGCTCTTGGAGACTCCCTTGCCCGCCGTCGGACCGTCCCCGGGGTCGGGGGTCGCGACGGCGGGGCCGGCGGTCAGCAGTGCGGCCAGGAAACCCGCGGCGGCCGCGGCAACTCCCAGACGTCTGTGGCGGGTTCGGGACTCTTGCAACAGGATCACTGTTTTCCTCCCTGTGCCGTTCATGTGGAACGGTGCACGCGTCACCGCAGTATCGTCTTCACCATGCACAGATCAACAGGGGGCAACGAACTCGTCATGAAGGGACCAAGGTGACCACTGTGCTTTTCCGCCGCGCGCCGTACGCGACGGCCGCCCTGGCCGCACTGGCAGCCCTGGCCCTCGGGAGCTGCGACTCCGACGCGGACCCGAAGTCCGCCTCGGCGACCGGGCCTTCGGTCCTGGTGCCCGGCAGGCCCGGTGAGGCGAACCGCACGCTGTCCGCCGAGGACGCGGAGGAGCAACGGGCCGACGACGACACCCCCAACTCGGCGGACGTGTCGTACGCGCGGATGATGATCGCGCACCACGCCCAGGCCCTGGAGCTGACCGGACTGGCCCCGCAGCGCGCCGAGTCGGCGAAGCTCAAGGCCCTCGCCGAGCGGATCTCGGCCGCGCAGGGGCCGGAGATCGCCGCGATGCGGGCCTGGCTGAAGGAGTACGGCCAGTCCGAGAAGAGCGAGGCCCACGCGCATGCCGCGATGCCCGGCATGGCGACCGAGGCACAGCTGAAGAAGTTGCGCGCGGCGAAGGGGAAGGCCTTCGACGAGCTCTTCCTCACCCTGATGATCACTCACCACGAGGGGGCGATCACCATGGCGACGGACGTGAAGGGGCAGGGCAACAACGTCCGGATCGAGGAGATGGCGGACGACGTGGTGGCCCAGCAGACGAGCGAGATCGACCGGATGCGGGACATGCTGTCGACCACCCGTCGCTGAGCGACGGGCACCTGCCCGCTGTGGTGCTGCGCTTGCGTCCGGTCCCGCCCTCGGCCCTGTCGATGTGGCCGCACTCGGCGTCGGTTCGGGCACCCGAACTTGCTTGATCAGCGGCGTGCGTGACGAGGTGTCAGGAACCCGGCGTCGCGTGCCTGCGAGATGAGCCGGAGCGACTTGCGGCGGCTGTGCCCGGTCGCGCACATCACGGCGAGGACCGGGTCGACGCCGCCCTCCTGGGCCGCCCGGTATTCCTGAGCGATCAGCCAACGCCCTTCCATGCCACGCGGCCAGGAGGGGCGGGCACGGCTGGCCAACTGCTCCGCGGCCACGGAAGGGGGCGCCCCGCAGGCCTCGAGCAGCGGGCCTTCGATCCAGCTCCCGAGTGCGGCCAGGTCGTCGAGCGAGAGCGCCGGCTTCGCCCGTACGTCCTCCAGGGAGGCGCAGCCCCCGGCCACCACGGCGAGCACGTCCACCTGGGCACCGTCGCCGAAGGCCAAGCGGACGTGGAACCACGAGGTCGCGTCCTCGCCCTCCCACACTTCCCACGCGGGCCACACGGACACGCTGCCGTCCGTCGAACAACGATCAGAAAGATTAAGAAAGGATGCTTCTAGCACACACTCAAGGTAACCGCATGATCACATTCCGCAACGAACGGACACGCGCACTCCTGGCGTGCAGCACCCTGTGAGCGCAGCGTCGATGGTGCGATCCTGAAAGCATGCGTGTCGCCGTCGTCGGCTCCGGGCCCAGCGGGTGCTACACCGCCCAGAGCCTCGTCCAGCTGGATCCCGGCGTGCTCGTCGACGTCCTGGACCGGCTGCCGTGCCCGTACGGCCTGGTGCGCTACGGCGTGGCACCGGACCACGAGAAGATCAAATCGCTCCAGAACAACCTGCGGACGATTCTGGAGCATGAGCGGGTGCGGTTCCTCGGCGGGGTCGAGATCGGCCCCGGCGGGGTGCCGGCCGCGCGGCTGCGCGAGCTGTACCACGCCGTCGTGTACTGCGTGGGCGCCGCTACCGACCGGCATCTGGGAGTTCCGGGCGAGGATCTGCCGGGCAGCTGGTCGGCGACCGAGTTCGTCTCCTGGTACAGCGCGCATCCCGACTCCACCGCCGACGGTTTCGTGGCCGGTGCCCGGTCGGCGGTGGTCATCGGTGTGGGGAACGTCGCGGTCGACGTGACGCGGATGCTGGCGCGCGGGCTCGCCGAGCTCAGCCCCACGGACATGCCGCACTCGGCGCTCGCCGCACTGGCGGCCAGCCGGGTGACGGACATCCACATGGTGGGCCGACGCGGCCCCTCCCAAGCCCGCTTCACCACCAAGGAGCTGCGCGAGCTGGGTGCGCTCCCGGACACCGAAGTGGCCGTACACGCGGAGGAGCTGGCGCTGGACCCGGCCTACCTCGACCCCTCTCCCCTGTCGGCACCGCAGCGCCGGAACGTGGAGGTGCTGCGCGGCTGGGCGGCCGCCGAGTCCGGGCGGTCCCCCCGCAGGATCTCGTTGCGTTTCTTCCTGCGTCCCGTCGAACTCCTCGCCGAGGGCGGCCGCGTGGGCGCGGTGCGCTTCGAGAGGACGGTGCCGGACGGCCGCGGCGGTGTGCGCGGCACCGGTGAATTCGAGGCGATCGAGGCGCAGTTGGTGCTGCGCTCGGTGGGCTATCTCGGAGTGCCGCTGGAGGGACTGCCGTTCGACCCGGCGACGGGAACCGTGCCGCATCTCGCCGGCCGGGTGCTGCGTGCGGGCACGGTGTCGCCGGGCGAGTACGTGGCCGGCTGGATCAAGCGGGGTCCGACGGGGGTCATCGGCACGAACCGGCCATGCGCGAAGGAGACGGCGACGTCGCTGGTCGAGGACGCCGAGACTCTCGTACACAAGAGCCTGCCCGGCGATCCGCTGGCCGGTCTGCGGGCGGAGGGGCTCGATCCCGTCGAGTGGACCGGGTGGCAGGCGATCGAGCGGGCCGAGGCCGCACTCGGCGCCTCGTTGGGCCGGGGCGTGGTGAAACTCCCGGACTGGCAGTCCCTTCGCGACGCCGCTCACGGACTTTAGGGGCGCGGGGCTCTGTCGATCCGCCGCTCCGCTGGGTGGCGGGGGCGGCCGGACCCCACACCGGGCAACGAACCGGCAACACCCCCGAAATCAACAATCTGTTCAAAAGGCTTACGGTCTCGGACATGGCCCACACCACCCCTGTGCACCCCGTAGACGAAGTACCCCCGGTACGGCAGCTCGCCGCCTTCGGCCTCCAGCACGTCCTCGCGATGTACGCGGGCGCCGTGGCCGTCCCCCTGATCGTCGGCAGCGCGATGAAGCTGTCACCGGCGGACCTGGCGTACCTGATCACCGCCGACCTGCTGGTGTGCGGCATCGCCACGCTCATCCAGTGCATCGGCTTCTGGCGCTTCGGCGTACGGCTCCCGATCATGCAGGGCTGCACCTTCGCGGCCGTGTCCCCGATGGTCCTGATCGGCACGACGGGCGGCGGACTCCCGGCGATCTACGGCTCGGTCATCGTCGCGGGCCTCGCGATCATGTTGCTCGCACCGGTCTTCGGCAAGCTGCTGCGCTTCTTCCCGCCGCTGGTCACGGGCACGGTGATCCTGATCATCGGCATCTCCCTGCTGCCGGTCGCGGGCAACTGGGCGGCGGGCGGGGCGGGGTCGGCGGACTTCGGCGCACCGAAGAACATCGCACTGGCCGTCTTCGTACTGGCGGTGGTGCTGGGTGTGCAGCGGTTCGCGCCGGCGTTCCTGAGCCGGATCGCGGTACTGATCGGCATCGCGGTGGGCCTGGTGGTGGCCGTCCCCTTCGGTTTCACGGACTTCGACGGGGTCGGGGACGCGGACTGGGTGGGGATCAGCACGCCGTTCCACTTCGGTGCACCCGCCTTCGAGTTCTCGGCGATCGTGTCGATGCTGGTCGTGGCGCTGGTGACGATGACCGAGACGACCGGTGACCTGATCGCGGTCGGCGAGATGACGGACCGCGCGGTCGAGCCGCGCTCGCTGTCGGACGGCCTGCGCGCCGACGGCCTGTCGACCGTGCTCGGCGGCATCTTCAACACCTTCCCGTATACGGCGTACGCCCAGAACGTGGGCCTGGTCGGCATGACCCGGGTCCGCAGCCGCTGGGTCGTCGCCACGGCCGGCGGCATCCTGGTGCTGCTGGGCCTGCTGCCCAAGCTGGGCGCCGTGGTCGCCGCGATTCCGGCGCCGGTGCTGGGCGGGGCCGGCCTGGTGATGTTCGGGACGGTCGCGGCGAGCGGCCTGAGGACTCTCACCCAGGTGGACTTCAAGGGCAACAACAACCTGACGGTGGTGGCCGTCTCGGTGGCCATGGGCGTGCTGCCGGTCGGGGTGCCGACGATCTACGGGAAGTTCCCCGACTGGTTCCAGACGGTGATGAACAGCGGCATCAGCGCGGGCTGCCTGACGGCGATCGTGCTGAACCTGCTCTTCAACCACCTGCCCGCGAAGGCCGGTTCAGCCGCTCCCGAGCCGGACGGTCTGGCGGGCGGCGGAGTCGGGGAGGGCGTCGGGGTGCCCCGGGAACAGATCGTCTAGTGCTGCCCCGCGCAAGTTCGTGGAGGGGACTGGAGGCCTAGGAGCACACTGAAGATCTTGAAATCGCGCCCGACTTGCACCATTACAGGCT
>NZ_JBEXEA010000022.1:0-129207 GCF_040606035.1 Streptomyces sp. NPDC005483 | reverse complement strand
GCCGCACGAACTCCCACTCAGCGTCCGACAGTTCATGGCGACGTATCACCCGCCCATGATCCACCACGCAAGATCTTTTGAAGACACTGCCTAGGCCTCCCGGCGCACCTCGACCACCCGGAACCGGTTGGCGACGAACGCCCCGTCGCACAGCGCGGAGTTGGCCGCCGGGTTGCCGCCCGATCCGTGGAAGTCGGAGAACGCGGCCGTCTGGTTGACGTACACCCCGCCGACGAGGTTCAGCGACAACTGCGCCGCCTCCTCCAGACAGACCTCCTGGACGGCCTGCTCGACCTCCTCGTCGGTGGTGTACGCGCCGACCGTCATCGCGCCCTTCTCGCGGATCGTGCGCCGCAGCAGCTCCACCGCGTCGGCCGCCGAGTCGACCGCGACGGCGAAGGAGACGGGTCCGAAGCACTCGCTCATGTAGGCGGCCTCGTCGTCCGGCTTGGCGCCGTCCAGCTTGACGACGACGGGTGTGCGCACGACCGCGCCCGGGAACTCCGGGTTGGCGATCTCCCGCGAGGCCAGGGCGACCTCGCCCAGTCCCGCCGCGGCCTCCAGGCGCTCCTTCACGTCCGGGTTGACGATCGCGCCCAGCAGCGCGTTCGCGCGCGCGTCGTCGCCGAGGAGGCCGTCGACCGCGCGGGCGATGTCGGAGACCACCTCGTCGAAGGTCTTGGGGCCCTCGTCGGTGCGGATGCCGTCCCGGGGGATCAGCAGGTTCTGGGGGGTCGTGCACATCTGGCCGCTGTACAGGGACAGGGAGAAGGCCAGGTTGGAGAGCATCCCCCTGTAGTCGCCGGCAGAGTCCACGAGCACCGTGTTGACGCCGGCCTTCTCCGTGTAGACCTGCGCCTGGCGGGCGTTGGCCTCCAGCCAGTCGCCGAACGCCGTCGAACCGGTGTAGTCGATGATCCGGATCTCGGGGCGCGTGGCCAGGGTCTTCGCGATGCCCTCGCCGGGGCGCTCGGCGGTGAGCGCGACCAGGTTCGGGTCGAAGCCGGCCTCGCCGAGGACGTCCCGGGCGACCTGGACCGTGAGCGCGAGCGGCAGCACCGCGCGCGGGTGCGGCTTCACCAGGACCCCGTTGCCGGTGGCCAGGGAGGCGAACAGGCCCGGATAGCCGTTCCACGTCGGGAAGGTGTTGCAGCCGATGACCAGGCCGATCCCGCGCGGGACCGGCGTGAACTGCTTGGTGAGCGCGAGCGGGTCGCGCTTGCCCTGCGGCTTGGTCCACTCCGCGGTGTCGGGGGTGCGGACCTGCTCCACGTACGCGTACGCCACCGCCTCCAGGCCGCGGTCCTGCGCGTGCGGGCCGCCCGCCTGGAACGCCATCATGAACGCCTGGCCGCTGGTGTGCATGACCGCGTGCGCGAACTCGTGGGTCCGGTCGCTGATCCGCTTGAGGATCTCCAGGCAGACCACCGCCCGGATCTCCGCGCCCGCGTCCCGCCACGCCTTCTGGCCCGCCTTCATCGCGGGCAGCAGCACGTCGATGTCCGCGTGCGGGTACTCGACGCCCAGCTCGATGCCGTACGGCGAGACCTCACCGCCCACGAAGTCGTCGGTGCCGGGCTGGCCGAGGTCCAGGCGGGTGCCCAGGAGGGCGTCGAAGGCGGCCTTGCCCGCCGCCATGTCCAGGCTGCCGTGCTCGCCGTAGGCCTTGGGGTGCTCCGGGTGCGGGGACCAGTACGCGCGGGTGCGGATCGCTTCGAGCGCCTGGTCGAGGGTGGGCCGGTGCTCGGCGATCAGCTGGTGGGCGGTCAGTTCGGCGGCCATGCGGGACCAACTCCTCGTCTGTCGAACTCTTCGTCGAGCTCATGACCTGGGTGGAAACGTGGGCAGGAACAGCCAGTGAGAGTTAGAGTAACCGAACGATCGGTCGGGACAAGGGGGTCCGCCGCATCTGTGGAAAACCCCGTGCGGGAGGATCGCGCACATGACAGGACTCGACCTCAGCAGCCCCGTGGCCGTCGTCGGCACCGGCACCATGGGCCAGGGCATCGCCCAGGTCGCGCTGGTAGCCGGGCACCCCGTGCGGCTGTACGACGCCGTCCCCGGCCGTGCCGTGGAGGCGGCCGACGCGATCGGCGCGCGGCTGGACCGGCTCGTCGAGAAGGACCGGCTCACCGCCGCCGACCGGGACGCCGCGCGCGCCCGTCTCGTGGCCGCAGAGCACCTCACCGGCCTCGCGGACTGCACCCTGGTCGTCGAGGCCGTCGTGGAGCGGCTGGACGTCAAGCAGCAGCTCTTCCGGGAGCTGGAGGACGTCGTGGGCGAGGACTGTCTGCTCGCCACCAACACCTCCTCGCTGTCGGTCACCGCCGTCGCCGGGGCCCTGCGCCACCCGGGCCGCTTCGTGGGCCTGCACTTCTTCAACCCCGCGCCGCTGCTGCCGCTGGTCGAGGTCGTCTCCGGGTTCGCCACCGACGTCTCGTCGGCCACGCGCGCGTACGAGACGGCACGCGCGTGGGGCAAGGCGCCGGTCGCCTGCGCCGACACCCCGGGCTTCATCGTCAACCGCATCGCGCGGCCCTTCTACGCCGAGGCGTTCGCGGTCTACGAGGCCCAGGGCGCCGAGCCCGCCACCATCGACGCGGTCCTGCGCGAGTGCGGCGGCTTCAAGATGGGCGCGTTCGAGCTGACCGACCTGATCGGCCAGGACGTCAACGAGTCCGTGACGCGCTCCGTGTGGCGCGCCTTCTTCCAGGACGTACGCTTCACGCCCTCGCTGGCCCAGCAGCGCCTGGTCGAGTCGGGCCGGCTCGGCCGCAAGAGCGGGCAGGGCTGGTACGACTACACGGACGGCGCCGAGCGCGACGAGCCGCACACCGCGGAGCGGGCCCAGCCGCCCGCGTACGTCGTCGCCGAGGGCGATCTGGGCCCCGCGTCCGAACTGCTCGCGCTGATCCGCGAGGCGGGCATCCAGGTCCGCGAGGACGAGGAGGACCACGGCACCCGTCTGGTCCTGCCGAGCGGCGGTCAGCTCGCGCTCGCCGACGGGCAGACGTCGGTGGAGTTCCGGGACGTCGTCTACTTCGACCTCGCGCTGGACTACCGCAGGGCCACGCGTATCGCGCTGTCCGCCTCCCAGGACACCTCGCAGCAGACGCTCGGCGAGGCCGTCGGGCTCTTCCAGGCGCTCGGCAAGGACGTCAGCGTCATCGGGGACGTGCCGGGCATGATCGTCGCCCGCACGGTCGCCCGGATCGTCGACCTGGCGCACGACGCCGTCGCCAAGGGGGTGGCCACCAAGGAGGACATCGACACCGCCATGCGGCTCGGGGTGAACTACCCGCTCGGCCCGTTCGAGTGGAGCCGCAGGCTCGGCCGCAACTGGGCCTACGCTCTCCTCGACGACCTGCACCTGCGCGACCCGTCCGGACGGTACGCGCCCTCGCTCGCGCTGTACCGGCACGCGTACGCCTCCGACAAGCGGGAGGGCAGCACCTCATGACGACCGCCAAGCGCGACACGTACACCCCCGAGACGCTGCTGTCCGTCGCCGTCCAGGTCTTCAACGAGCGCGGCTACGACGGCACCTCCATGGAGCACCTCTCCAAGGCGGCCGGCATCTCCAAGTCGTCGATCTACCATCACGTGGCCGGCAAGGAGGAGCTCCTGAGCCGGGCCGTCAGCCGGGCCCTGGACGGCCTCTTCGGCATCCTCGACGAGGAGCACGCGTGTGTGGGCCGCGCCTCCGGCCGCCTGGAGTACGTCGTGCGGCGCATGGTCGAGGTGCTGATAGCCGAACTCCCGTACGTCACCCTGCTGCTGCGGGTGCGCGGCAACACGGACACCGAGCGGTGGGCCCTGGAGCGCCGCCGCGACTTCGACCACCGGGTCGCCGAACTCCTGAAGGCGGCGGCCGCTGACGGCGACGTTCGCGGCGACGTGGAGGTGCGCCTCGCGACCCGCCTGGTCTTCGGAATGATCAACTCCATCGTGGAGTGGTACCGCCCCGACGGCAGGGGCATGAACGAACGCGAAGTGGCGGACGCGGTGGCGCAGTTGATCTTCGGAGGTCTGCGCAAGGCGTCCTGAGCTCAGCCCTGCGGCTCCAGGTCCTCCTCCTCGAAGACCAGGAGGGTGCGCGTGCTCAGGACCTCCGGGATCGCCTGGAGACGGGTGAGGACCAGTTCGCGCAGGGACCTGTTGTCCGATGTGTGGACGAGCAGCAGTACGTCGAAGTCACCGCCGACCAGCGCGATGTGCGAAGCCCCGGGCAGCTGTCTGAGCTGTTCGCGGACCGTGCGCCAGGAGTTCTGGACGATCTTCAAGGTGACGTACGCCGAGGTGCCCTGGCCCGCGCGCTCATGGTCGACCCGGGCGCCGAAGCCGCGGATGACGCCGTCCTCGACGAGACGGTTGATGCGCGCATAGGCGTTGGCGCGCGAGACGTGCACCCGTTCGGCGACCGACCGTATCGACGCGCGGCCGTCCGCCTGGAGCATCTGGAGGATGTCCTGATCGATGGCGTCGAGCGGACGCGGGGGCGGAAGGGGGACGCCGCCCTCCGTGCCTTCGGCCATTTGTTCAGGTGCCATGTCCCCCCGCCTCCCTACCATGGACGTACTGCGTCCATCTCAGGGTGTGGAGAACCGTTTGTCCACAGCCCGAGGGGGCCTGTAGCCAAAATGTGCCGACGACCGAACAATCGGTAGGTGAGGCGCCTCACACCCGTGGTGCGCCACCAGCCGCTCCCACGAGGAGGTGCCGTCATGACGGTCATGGAGCAGCGGGGCGCGTATCGGCCATCGCCGCCGCCCGCCTGGCAGCCCCGCACGGACCCCGCGCCCCTGCTGCCCGACGCCGAACCCCACCGCGTCCTCGGCACCGAGGCGGCCGCGGAGGCCGACCCGGCCCTGCTGCGCCGGCTGTACGCCGAGCTGGTGCGCGGCCGCCGCTACAACACGCAGGCCACCGCCCTCACCAAGCAGGGCCGCCTCGCCGTGTACCCCTCCAGCACCGGCCAGGAGGCCTGCGAGATCGCCGCCGCGCTGGCCCTCCAGGAGCGCGACTGGCTCTTCCCCAGCTACCGCGACACCCTCGCCGCCGTCGCCCGCGGCCTCGACCCCGTCCAGGCGCTGACCCTCCTGCGCGGTGACTGGCACACCGGCTACGACCCGCGCGAGCACCGGGTCGCCCCCCTGTGCACCCCGCTCGCCACCCAGCTCCCGCACGCCGTCGGCCTCGCGCACGCCGCCCGCATCAAGGGCGACGACGTGGTCGCGCTCGCCATGGTCGGCGACGGCGGCACCAGCGAGGGCGACTTCCACGAGGCGCTGAACTTCGCCGCCGTGTGGCAGGCCCCGGTCGTCTTCCTGGTCCAGAACAACGGCTTCGCGATCTCCGTCCCGCTCGCCAAGCAGACCGCCGCCCCCTCGCTGGCCCACAAGGCCGTCGGCTACGGCATGCCCGGGCGCCTGGTCGACGGCAACGACGCGGCCGCCGTGCACGAAGTCCTCACCGCTGCCGTACGCCACGCGCGCGCGGGCGGCGGGCCCACCCTGGTGGAGGCGATCACCTACCGCGTGGACGCCCACACCAACGCTGACGACGCGACCCGCTACCGCGGTGACGCCGAGGTCGAGACCTGGCGCGGACACGACCCGATCGCCCTCCTGGAACACGAACTGACCGAGCGCGGACTCATCGACGAGGCCGGCATCGAGGACGTGCGCCAGGACGCCGAGGATTTCGCCGCCGGACTGCGCCGGCGCATGAACCAGGACCCGGTCCTCGACCCCATGGACCTGTTCGCCCACGTCTACGCCGAGCCCACCTCGCAACTGCGCGAGCAGCAGGCTCAGCTGCGCGCCGAGCTCGAGGCCGAGCACGACTCCCACGGGGGTACGCACCGATGACCACCGTCGCCCTCAAGCCGGCCACCATGGCGCAGGCCCTCACGCGCGCGCTGCGCGACGCGATGGCGGCCGACCCCACCGTGCACGTCATGGGCGAGGACGTCGGCACCCTCGGCGGTGTCTTCCGGGTCACCGACGGACTGGCCAAGGAGTTCGGTGAGGACCGCTGCACGGACACCCCGCTCGCCGAGGCGGGCATCCTCGGCACGGCCGTCGGCATGGCGATGTACGGACTGCGGCCGGTCGTGGAGATGCAGTTCGACGCCTTCGCGTACCCGGCGTTCGAACAGCTGATCAGCCATGTGGCGAAGATGCGCAACCGCACGCGCGGGGCGATGCCGCTCCCGATCACCATCCGTGTGCCCTACGGCGGCGGCATCGGCGGGGTCGAGCACCACAGCGACGCCTCCGAGGCCTACTACATGGCGACTCCGGGGCTCCACGTCGTCACGCCCGCGACCGTCGCCGACGCCTACGGGCTGCTGCGCGCCGCCATCGCCTCCGACGACCCGGTCGTCGTCCTGGAGCCCAAGCGGCTGTACTGGTCGAAGGACTCCTGGAACCCGGACGACCCGCAGACCGTTGAACCGATAGGCCGCGCGGTGGTGCGGCGCCCCGGCCGGAGCGCCACACTCGTCACGTACGGGCCGTCCGTACCCGTGTGCCTCGAAGCCGCCGAGGCCGCGCGCGAGGAGGGGTGGGACCTCGAAGTCGTCGACCTGCGCTCACTGGTGCCGTTCGACGACGACACGGTCTCCGCCTCGGTACGGCGGACCGGGCGAGCGGTCGTCGTGCACGAGTCGGGCGGGTTCGGCGGACCGGGCGGGGAGATCGCGGCCAGGGTCACGGAGCGCTGCTTCCACCATCTGGAGGCGCCGGTGCTGCGCGTGGCCGGGTTCGACATCCCGTATCCGCCGCCGATGCTGGAGCGTCATCACCTGCCCGGCGTGGACCGGATCCTGGACGCCGTCGGGCGTCTTCAGTGGGAGGCGGAGAGCTGATGGCGCAGGTGCTGGAGTTCAGGCTGCCGGATCTCGGCGAGGGCCTGACCGAGGCGGAGATCGTCCGCTGGCTGGTGGAGGTCGGCGACGTCGTCGCGGTCGACCAGCCGGTCGTCGAGGTCGAGACGGCCAAGGCGATGGTCGACGTCCCCTGCCCCTACGCCGGTGTCGTCACGGCCCGCTTCGGCGAGGAGGGCAGCGAACTCCCGGTGGGCTCGCCGCTGATCACGGTGGCGGTTGGGGCGCCGGCGTCCGACCCCGATGCGCGGGCCGAGGGCTCGGGGAACGTCCTCGTCGGGTACGGCACCTCGGAGGCCCCCGCGCGCAGGCGCAGGGTGCGACGGGAGCAGCAGGTTCCCGTGCCGGTCAACGGCCGCCCGGAACCGGCGCCTGTCGAGGTGGTCGAGGGGCCCGTCCCCGTGATCTCCCCGCTGGTCCGCCGCCTCGCCCGCGAGAACGGCCTCGACCTCAGGGAACTCACCGGCTCCGGCCCCGACGGACTGATCCTGCGGGCCGACGTCGAGTACGCCCTGCGGGCCGCCGCCTCACCGGGGCGCCCGGCACCGGCCCTCGCCCCGGAAACCCCGGCGGCAGCCCCGGCAGCCCCGGTGGCATCCCCGACGACCGCGGCGACACCTTCCACAGGGACCCGTATCCCCCTCAAGGGCGTCCGGGGCGCGGTCGCCGACAAACTGTCCCGCAGCCGGAGCGAGATCCCCGACGCCACCTGCTGGGTGGACGCCGACGCCACGGAACTCCTGCGGGCGCGTGCCGCGATGAATGCGACGGGCGGTCCGAAGATCTCCCTGCTCGCGTTGCTGGCCCGGATCTGCACCGCCGCCCTCGCCCGCTTCCCCGAGCTCAACTCCACCGTGGACATGGCGGCCAGGGAGATCGTGCGACTGGACGCCGTGCATCTGGGGTTCGCCGCGCAGACCGAGCGGGGACTGGTCGTGCCGGTCGTGAAGGACGCGCACGCGCGGGACGCCGAGTCGCTGTCCGCGGAGTTCGCCCGGCTGACCGAGGCGGCCCGTACCGGCACCCTCACCCCCGCGGAACTCACGGGTGGCACCTTCACGTTGAACAACTACGGCGTGTTCGGTGTCGACGGCTCCACGCCGATCATCAACCACCCCGAGGCGGCCATGCTCGGCGTCGGCCGCATCGTCCCCAAGCCATGGGTGCACGAGGGCGAGCTGGCGGTGCGCCAGGTCGTCCAGCTCTCGCTCACCTTCGACCACCGGGTGTGCGACGGCGGCACGGCCGGCGGCTTCCTGCGGTTTGTGGCGGACTGCGTGGAACAGCCGGCGGTCCTGCTGCGCACTGTGTGACGGCCGCACACGGCGATCGCGGCGCCGCACCCGCACCCCGCGATCGCCCACCGGCACCCGCACCCCGCGATCCCGGTGCCGCCGTGCGTTCCCTGTGATCGCGACGGCACGCATACTCAGGGGGTGACCTCGTACGAGCCCTCGCGTACCCCGGGCGCCGACCCCCTGTACGACGTGATCGTGCTCGCCGGGGGCGCCGCCCGGCGGCTCGGCGGCGCGGACAAGCCCGGCGTGCGGGTGGGCGGACGCGCCCTGCTCGACCGTGTCCTCGCCGCCTGCGCCGACGCGGGCACCACCGTCGTCGTCGCCGATCCCCGCCCCACCGTCCGGCCGGTGACCTGGGCCCGCGAGGACCCGCCCGGCGGCGGCCCGCTGGCCGCCCTGGACGCCGGTCTGCGGCACACCACGGCCCGGTACGTCCTGGTGCTCTCCGCCGACCTGCCCTTCCTCCAGGAGGGCACCGCACGCCTGCTGCTGACCGTCCTGCGCACGGGCGGCGCCGACGGCGTGCTGCTCACCGACGCCGACGGCCGTGACCAGCCGCTGGTGGCCGCCTACCGCGCGCCCTCGCTGCGCCACGAGCTCGCCGCACTCACCAAGGAGCACGGCGCTCTCACCGGCCTTCCGCTGCGCCGGCTGACCGCCGTGCTCGACCTCACCCGCGTCCCCGACCCCGTCGCGTCCTTCGACTGCGACACCTGGGACGACATCGCCTCCGCCAGGGCACGCATCAGGGAGCATGGGCACGTGTTGGATGAATGGATTTCCGCAGTCAAGGACGAGCTGGGCATCGACCTCGACGTCGACACCGGCGTGCTGCTCGACCTGGCCCGTGACGCCGCGCACGGTGTGGCCAGGCCGGCGGCACCACTGACCACCTTCCTCGTCGGCTATGCCGCCGCACAGGCGGGCGGCGGCCCCGAGGCGGTCGCCGAGGCCTCCCGCAAGGCCGCGGCCCTGGCCCTGCGCTGGGCGGACGAGGCCGACTCAGACACCGCCGCCGCGCCCGACGGGGCCTCCGGCACCAGCCCGGACGCAGGATGACGGCCCGGTCCGTGCGCACCGGCGACCCCACCGGTCACGCCGAAGACGCCGACGACCTCGACGTCGAGGAGGCGCTGGCCCTGGTGAGAGAAGACAACGGCAGCGCGCACACCGGGGGCCATCGCACCCCCGCGCCTCCGTCCCAGGGCTCCGGCCCGGCAGCCAAGCCGGACGCACACCACAGGGCGACGCCCTGGCCCGAGGCCCGCGCCACCGCCGCCCGGGCCGCCCGCGCGGTCACCCGCAGCGCCCGCCGCGCCCCCGTCTCCGTACGGCTCGACGACGCACTCGGCCTCACCCTGGCCGCCCCTCTCGACGCCCTCACCGACCTCCCCTCCTTCGACACCTCGGCCATGGACGGCTGGGCGGTCGCGGGGCCCGGCCCCTGGGCCGTGCGGGACGAGGGCGTGCTGGCCGGGCACGCCGAGCCCGCGCCCCTCACCGACGGCGAGGCGGCCCGGATCGCCACCGGCGCGCGCGTGCCCCCGGACGCCACCGCCGTCCTGCGCAGCGAGCACGGACAGACCGACGAGAAGGGCCGGCTGCACGCCACCCGGGAGGTCGTGCACGGCCAGGACATCCGCCCACGCGGCCAGGAGTGCCGTAGCGGCGACCAGCTCCTGCCGCCCGGCACCCTCGTCACCCCGGCCGTTCTCGGCCTCGCCGCGGCCGCCGGATACGACACCCTCACCGCCGTCCCCCGCCCCCGCGTCGACGTCCTCGTCCTGGGCGACGAGTTGCTCATCGAGGGAACCCCTCGTGACGGCCTGATCCGGGACGCGCTCGGGCCTATGCTCCCGCCCTGGCTGCGCGCGCTCGGCGCCGAGGTCACCGCCGTACGCCGGCTCGGTGACTCCGCCGAGGCCCTGCGCAAAGCGGTCGCCGGCTCCGACGCCGACGTGATCGTCACGACGGGCGGCACCGCGGCAGGACCCGTCGACCACGTCCACCCCATCCTGGCCCGTATCGGCGCCGAACTCCTCGTCGACGGGGTCAAGGTGCGCCCCGGCCACCCCATGCTGCTGGCCCGCACCAAGGAGAACCAGCACCTCGTCGGCCTGCCAGGCAACCCCCTCGCCGCCGTCTCCGGCCTGCTCACGCTCGCCGAACCGCTGCTGCGCACCCTGGCCGCCCGCCCGGCCCCGGAGCCGTACACACTGCCCCTGAGCAACGAGGCCCACGGTCACCCGTACGACACCCGGCTCGTCCCGGTCGTCCTGCGCGGTGACAGCGCGGTCCCGCTGCACTACAACGGTCCGGCCATGCTGCGGGGGATCGCTGCCGCCGATGCCCTCGCCGTCGTACCACCTGGGGGCGCCCGGCCGGGGCAGGAGGCCGAACTGCTCGACCTGCCCTGGGCGTCCGCCGGGATCGGGGTGTGTTTCACGTGAAACTTCCGGGCCATGACGCGATCGCCCGCCAGGCGGACGAGCATCTCGTGACCCACAAGGTGAAGCTCCCGCGCAAGATCGTGGAGCACCCCTTCCGCCAGGTCGCCAAGCGGGTGCTGATGGCCCTGCTGGTCCTCACGGCGACGGCCCTGATCGTCTACGTCGACCGGGACGGCTACAACGACAACTCGGACCAGTCCGTCGACTTCCTCGACGCCTGGTACTACGCGACCGTCACCCTCTCCACCACCGGGTACGGCGACATCACCCCGGTCAGCGATGCGGCCCGGCTCACCAACATCTTCGTCATCACGCCCCTGCGGGTGCTGTTTCTGATCATCCTGGTCGGCACCACGCTGGAGGTCCTCACCGAGCGCACCCGCGAGGAGTGGCGACTCAACCGCTGGAGGTCCACCTTGCGCGACCACACCGTCGTCGTCGGCTTCGGCACCAAGGGCCGTTCGGCGATCCAGACCGTGTGTGCGACGGGTCTGAAGAAGGAGCAGGTCGTCGTCGTCGACCCCAGCAGCAAGGTGATCGACGCCGCGACGGCCGAGGGCTATGCGGGGGTCATCGGGGACGCCACGCGCAGCGAGGTGCTCAAGCGGGCCGAGGTGCACCGGGCCCGGAAGATCATCATCGCCACCCAGCGCGACGACACCGCCGTCCTGGTGACGCTGACGGCCCGGCAGCTCAACAAGGCCGCGAAGATCGTGGCGGCGGTACGCGAGGAGGAGAACGCGCCGCTGCTCAAGCAGTCCGGCGCGGACGCGGTCATCACCAGCGCCAGCGCGGCCGGCCGGCTGCTCGGTCTGTCGGTGCTGAGCCCGGCGGCCGGCATGGTGATGGAGGACCTCATCCAGCAGGGCAGCGGGCTCGACATCATCGAAAGGCCCGTCATAAAGGCCGAGGTGGGCAGGAAGCCGCGGGAGACGGACGACCTGGTGGTGAGCGTGCTGCGCGGGCACCGGGTGCTCGGATACGACGATCCGGCCGTCGGGACGCTGGAGCTGACGGACCGGCTGATCACGATCGTGCGGGCGACCCCGGGCAGCCAGGTGGCACCCGACGCCCGCCCGCTGCCCCCGATGCCTTCGACGTGATCACTTGCGGTTGTAGAGCCGCATGGTGACCGGTCCGAAGACCGCGACGAACAGACCGGCCCACCCCAGCGACCAGGCGATCTCGTCGGCCGGCCAGTCGCCTGCCATCAGCCCGCGCACGGCCGAGGACAGATGGGTGATCGGGCTGTTGTTGACGAAGGCCTGGAGCCAGCCCGGCATGGTCCTCGGGTCGACGAAGACGTTGGACAGGAAGGTCAGCGGGAAGATCACCATCATGCTGACGCCCATCACCGACTTCTCGGTCCGCAGCAGCAACCCGAACATCGTCCAGATCCACGAGAACGCGAATGAAAAGACGACCAGCAAGGCGATTCCGGCGACCACACCGCCGACCCCGCCGTCCGGGCGGTAGCCGAGGATCACGCCGACGGTGAGCATCACGACGGACGCGATGGTGTAGCGCAGGGCGTCGCCGAGCAGATAGCCGACCATCGTCGACGGCCGCCAGATGGGCAGCGAGCGGAACCGGTCGAAGACGCCCTTCTCGATGTCGGTGTTGACCGACACGCCGGTGTACATCGTGATCATCACGACCGACATCACCAGGATGCCCGGCAGCAGGAACTGGATGTACTCCTCCGGGGAACCGGCCAGGGCACCCCCGAACAGATACGTGTACATCAGCACCATCATGATCGGGAACGCGGTGACGTCGAAGAGCTGCTCGGGCACGTGCTTGATCTTGAGGATCGCCCGCCAGCCGAAGGTCAGCGAGGCCGACAGCGCGCTCGGGCGCGGCGGCCGCTCCCCGGCGACCAGCAGTGCGGCCAGCGACTCGGCGCTGACGGGGGCGAGGTCCCGGGCCTCGGTCTGCGTCACGGTGCTCATGCCGCCATCTCCTCGCTGTCTTCGGTGCGGTGTCCGGTGAGGGCGAGGAACACCTCGTCCAGGCTGGGCTGGCCGAGCGAGAAGTTGTCGACCGTGATGCCGGTGCGGGCGAGTTCGGCCAGGGCGCGGGAGGCCTGTTCGGCGGCCGTGTCGCCGGCCTCCGAGGCGAGCCGGGCCGTCAGCGCCACCGAGTCCGGCTCCAGCTGCACCCGGGCGTCCAGGGACCGTCGTAGGATCTCCGCCGCCTCGGGCCGCCGCCCGGCGTCCCGCAGGCGCAGATGTACGGTTCCGGCGCCCACGGAGGCCTTCAGCTCGCCCTTGGTGCCCTCGGCGATCACCCGGCCGTGGTCGATGACGGCGATCCGGGAGGCCAGCTGGTCGGCCTCGTCCAGATACTGCGTGGTCAGCAGCACGGTGGTGCCCTGGGCGACGACCGCGCGCACGATGTCCCAGACCTGGTTGCGGCTGCGCGGATCGAGGCCGGTGGTGGGCTCGTCGAGGAAGAGTAGTTCGGGGGTGTTGAGGATGGAGGCGGCGATGTCGATACGGCGCCGCATCCCGCCGGAGTAGTGCTTGACCTGCTTTCCGGCCGCCTCCGAGAGACCGAAGGCCTCCAGGAGCTGCCCGGCGCGCTCGCGGGCCGCCTTCTTGTGGTGGCCGAGGAGACGGCCCAGCAGGACCAGGTTCTCGGCGCCGGTGAGGTCCTCGTCGACGGAGGCGTACTGGCCGGTGAGGCTGACCCGGCCGCGGACCTCGTCGGCCTCGCGGACGACGTCGTGGCCGAAGACGTGCGCCTCGCCGGCGTCGGGGCGCAGGAGGGTGGCGAGCATCCTCACCGTGGTGGTCTTGCCGGCGCCGTTGGGGCCGAGGAGGCCGTAGACCGTGCCGGCCGGTACGGCGAGGTCGACTCCGTCGACGGCCCTGGTGTCGCCGAACGTCTTCACGAGGCCCGCGGTCTCGATCGCCAGGGAGGACGTGTGCTCGCTCATGGGCGGGGTTCCTTCCGCGTGCTTGGGCTACGCATGGGGAGACCTTTGCCGTCGCGCGAATTCATCGGTCCCGCACAGGGATTTTCGGGGGCGGCCAGGTCGTAGGCCGGGTAGGTCGGCGTGACCGGCGAGTAGCGTCAGGCGTATGTATGCGATCACGATTCCTGAACCCGGTGGCCCCGAAGCACTGGTCTGGGACGAGGTGCCGGACCCTGTTGCCGACGAAGGTGAGGTGCTGGTCGACGTCGTGGCCGGGGCCGTCAACCGCGCCGACATCCTGCAACGGCAGGGCTTCTACAACCCCCCGCCCGGCGCGTCCCCCTACCCCGGCCTGGAGTGCTCCGGGCGGATCGCCGCGATCGGCCCCGGTGTGACCGGCTGGGCCGTCGGCGACGAGGTCTGCGCGCTCCTCGCGGGCGGCGGATACGCCGAGAAGGTCGCCGTGCCGGCCGGGCAGCTGCTGCCCGTGCCCAAGGGTGTCGATCTGAAGCGGGCGGCCGCGCTGCCCGAGGTGGTCTGCACGGTCTGGTCGAACGTCTTCATGGTCTCCCACCTGCGCCCCGGCGAGACCCTTCTCGTGCACGGCGGCTCCAGCGGCATCGGCACGATGGCGATCCAGCTAGCCAAGGCCGTCGGCGCCAAGGTCGCGGTGACCGCGGGTACGCCGGAGAAGCTGGACCGCTGCGCCGAGCTCGGCGCGGACATCCTGATCAACTACCGGGAACAGGACTTCGTCGAGGAGGTCAGGAAGGCCACCGACGGGGCGGGCGCCGACGTCATCCTCGACAACATGGGCGCGAAGTACCTCGACCGCAACGTCAACGCCCTCGCCGTCAACGGACGGCTCGCGATCATCGGCATGCAGGGCGGCGTCAAGGGCGAGCTGAACATCGCCACGCTGCTGGGCAAGCGCGCCGCGATCAGCGCGACCTCGCTGAGGGCGCGGCCGCCGGCCGAGAAGACGGCGATCGTGGCGGCCGTACGCGAGCACGTGTGGCCGCTGCTGGACGCCGGGCACATCCGTCCCGTCGTCGACCGCGAGCTCCCGATGAGCGACGCGGCCGCCGCGCACCGGGTCGTCGAGGAGAGCGGCCACATCGGCAAGGTCCTGCTGGTCACGCCGTAGGTGTTCCGGTACGGCCCTACCCGCGCCGCAACCGCAGCGCGAACAGGCCGAGCCCGAGCCCCAGTCCGACCAGCACCAGTCCGGTGCCGAGCGGCAGGATGAACACCTTGGACCCGGCCACGGGCCGCTCGGCGGGGTGTGACGGTCGAGCCACGGCGGTCTCCGGGGGCGGCTCCGACACGGCGGTGAGGTCACCGACCCCGGAATCGGTCCCCCCGGAGTCGGCCGTGCCGGAGTCCGTGCCGTCGGCGTCCGCGTCCTCCGTTGCCGGGTCCTCCCGCCGCCCCGGCCGCTCCCGCCCCTCACCCGCGCGGCTGCCGGCTCGGGAGGGAGTGGCCGAGGGGGAGGGCGCGAGGGAAGCCGTGGGTGAGGCGCGTTCCGGGCCGGCGCCGCGCCGGGGACCCGAGGCGACGGCGGACGGGGAGGCGGGGTGCCCCGGTCCGCGCGTCGGCTCCGGGCCCGAGAGGGTGCGGGACGGGGAGGGCGACGTGCCCGGGGTGGTGTGCGGCGCGAGCCCGACGGCGTACGGCCCTGTGGTCTCCCGCGGTGTCTCGTGGGCCGCTGCCGAGCCCGGCGACCGCGTGGCGGAGGCCGACGCGCCCGCTGCCCCGCGCGGGGGTCCATGAAGGGGCACCGAGTCCGCTGCCCGTCGCTCGGGCGCGCTCGCCGACAGGAGTGGCGGCGGCTCGGCGCCGTACGCCCGGCCGGTCTGCGGCAGGGCGGCCGCGCTCGCGCCCACCAGGATCGCCAGTACTGCCGCGCGTAGCCAGGGAGTCACGGGACAAGGTTGGCATTTCGGGAAGAGACCGGCATTCCGGGCGCAGCCATGGGGGCGATCTGCTCCGGTGCGGTGGATCAGCACACAGTGGGGGCACCTCAGTGGTGAGGTGTACGGGTGCGAGAGAATGGCGGCATGGAGATGCCGAGGAACGAAGGTTCGCCGGAAAGCCCCCAGATCCTGGTCGTGGGCCAGGACGGGATGGCGCTGGGCGGCGGGGGTGACGACGACTCCCGCGAGGTCCCGGTCACGGAGATGGTCGAGCAGCCCGCGAAGGTCATGCGGATCGGCAGCATGATCAAGCAGCTGCTCGAAGAGGTGCGCGCGGCTCCCCTCGACGAGGCCAGCCGGGCCCGGCTCAAGGAGATCCACCACAGCTCGGTGAAGGAGCTGGAGGACGGGCTCGCCCCCGAGCTCGTGGAGGAGCTGGAGCGGCTCTCCCTGCCCTTCAACGAGGACTCGACCCCGAGCGACGCGGAACTGCGGATCGCGCAGGCCCAGTTGGTGGGGTGGCTGGAGGGTCTCTTCCACGGGATCCAGACCACCCTGTTCGCCCAGCAGATGGCCGCGCGGGCCCAGCTGGAGCAGATGCGCCGCGCGCTCCCGCCGGGCGTCGGCGGTCAGGAGGACGGCGTCGACCCGCGCGCGGGCGGCCGCACGGGCGGACCGTACCTGTAATCCTCCACGTCCAGACGGAGAAGGGCCCGGCAGCCGACGCTGCCGGGCCCTTCATGTCGCCCGCGTCATGCCACCCGAGCCATGTCACCTGCGGGAAACGCTCGTTCGGGTTGATCTTCGTGAGTTTGGCCACGGAATCCTGCCGCGCCGGCCCGTCGGACGCGGTGTCCGTTCCGTGGCCGTACGCGAAAGAAAGGTCGCGCGGGCGTTACAGGTGCCGCACCGCCGGTACACAGGATTTGCACGCCGAGACGTAGTACAGGTTTGATGACCGGTCCGTCTCGGGCCGGTCCCCGGGCTCATCCCGGACCGGCGGCTTGCGCGAAGGCTGTAGCGTGGCCGACGGAGACCGTAACAACACCGCGCGCACCGCGGGCAGAAACGACGGCGAGGACCGATGGCACAGCAGCAGCGCGCTCAGGGCCCGTCCGACCCCGAGGCGACTGGCGGCGGAATGTCAGATGCGCCGGAGCTGTGGGGTAACGGCGGACTGGTGGGGGACGGCCGATATCGGCTGACCCGCAGACTCGGCCGGGGCGGTATGGCCGAGGTGTTCGCGGCCGAGGACGTACGGCTCGGCCGCACCGTGGCGGTCAAGCTGCTCCGGGCCGACCTCGCCGAGGACCCGACCTCCAAGGCCCGCTTCACACGCGAGGCCCAGTCCGTGGCCGGCCTCAACCACCATGCGATCGTCGCCGTGTACGACTCCGGCGAGGACTACGTGGGCGGCCAGTCGGTGCCGTACATCGTCATGGAGATCGTCGAAGGACGGACGATCCGGGATCTGCTCCTCAACGCCGAGGCACCCGGGCCCGAGCAGGCCCTGATCATCGTCTCCGGCGTCCTGGAGGCGCTCGCCTACTCGCACCAGCACGGCATCGTGCACCGCGACATCAAGCCCGCCAACGTGATCATCACGCACAACGGCGCGGTCAAGGTGATGGACTTCGGCATCGCCCGCGCCCTGCACGGCGCGTCCACGACGATGACGCAGACCGGCATGGTCATGGGCACCCCGCAGTACCTCTCCCCGGAGCAGGCCCTCGGCAAGGCCGTCGACCACCGCTCCGACCTGTACGCGACCGGCTGTCTCCTCTACGAACTCCTCGCGCTGCGGCCGCCGTTCACCGGCGAGACCCCGCTGTCCGTCGTCTACCAGCACGTCCAGGACATCCCGACGCCTCCGTCGCAGGTCTCCGAATCCGTCCCGCCGGAGCTCGACGGCCTGGTCATGCGCTCGCTCGCCAAGGAGCCGGACGACCGCTTCCAGACGGCCGAGGAGATGCGCGGGCTCGTCCAGTACGGCCTGCAGATGCTGTACGACCAGGGCGGCCACACCGGCACCTGGAACACCGGCCCGGTGACGGCGCACGACGGCCGCGGCGTGGCCGCCGCGGGCTTCGCGAGCACCAGCGTGCTGCCGCACCCCGGCGCCGCCTCCGGCACCACCCAGATCCCGCAGCAGATCCTGCCCTCCGGCTACGGCGGCGGGGACGACGGCGGCTTCGAGAACCACGGCAACCGGGGCAGCGGCCGCGGCAAGCTGTGGATCCTCGCCGTCCTCGCGGTGATCGCCGTCGCGGCGGGCGTAGCCCTGGCGCTCAACGGCGGCGGCGGTGGCGGCGGCGGTGGCGACACCGGCAGCTCCGTGTCGCCGACCACCTCGAAGACCACCGACGACCAGACGCCCAGCGAGACGCCGAGCGACGAGGCGACGAGCGAGGAGACCAACACCTCCACGGACGACAGCGGCAGCTCGGGCGGCTCCGGCTACACGCCGTCCTATACGCCGTCGTACACGCCCTCCTACACGCCTTCGCCCTCGGCCACGCAGCCGTCCGAGACGGCGACGGAGCCGTCCGACACGCCGGAGCCCAGCGACACGGCGCAGCCCACGGACACGGCGGACCCGACCGGCGCCGGTGGCCTGGTCGGAGGCGCGGGTGGCGACGGCGGCGACTCCTGACCGACCGCGGCGCTTCACGCGCGCGTGGCCCCGGGGACGGGCGCCACGCGCGCGTGCCGTTTCCAGGGCCCCGCGTCAGCCCACGAACGCGTCGCACACCGCGTCGTACTCCCGCGTCCACCACACCACCAGCGCCGAGGCCGCCGGGAACTGGGGGTCCGCGCGGGTGTCGCCGCGCTCGTAGTGCCAGCGCAGCATCCAGAAGTCGTTGAGACGTTCCCACCACACGCGGTGCACGGCCGCCGCGAGTTCCGAGGGCGTGGCTCCCGCCGTACGCCGGTACGCGCGCGCGTAGGCCCGCACCTTCGGCAGGTCGAGCGTCCCCGCGGGCCGTACGAAGAAGATCGCGGCGGCGCGTACGGCCTCCTCGGCGCGGGGCTTCACGCCGAGCCGGTCCCAGTCGACGATCGCGGCGGGGGCGTCGCCCCGGTAGAGCAGGTTGAACGGGTGGAAGTCCCCGTGCACCCAGCCCACCGGCCCGCCGTGCGGAGGCCGCCGTCCCACGTGCTGTTCGAGCAGGGCACGCCGCTCCAGGAGCCGGTGCCGGGCCAGCTCGTCGAAGGAGTCGGCGGGCCGGTGCCGACGCACGCGCGCGAGGAGATCGTCGATGAGGGCGAAGGTGGTGGCGGGGTCGGCACCGGAGTCGACGGGGTCCGCGTCGGGGCTCGTGATCTCGGAGTTCCGGGTGGTCCGGTGACCGGCGTGCGGCTTCTGGGCACGGGCGCTGTCGGCACGCGCGGCGGTGTCGTGGTGCGTGGACGCCGCGCGTCCGTCCGGCGTGTGCGGTCCGATGCCCGGGGCGCTTTCGTCGGTTCGTGCGCCCCCGCCTGCCCACGCGCCCTTTTCGGTCCGCCGGCACCCCTGCACCGGCATCACCCGCTCCAGGCTCGCGTGCACCACGCCCAGCAGCGCCCCGAGCCGGCCGCACTGCTCGGCGGTGAGCTGGGCGCCATGGCGGTGGCGGCCCTCGATCCAGGGATGGAGGGCGTAGGCGTGACCGCCGACGACGGCGACCGTGCGGCCGTCGTGGGCGGGGAGGGGCGGGGCGACCGGGACGCCGAGGGCGGCCAGGCGCTGGGTGGCGCGGTGCTGGCGGGCGATCGCCTCGGGGGCGGCCGTCTCGGGATCGAAGTGGTGTTTGAGGAAGTAGCGGCCGCGGGTCGTGCGGAGCCGGTAGCCGCGGTTGAGCAGGCCTTGGTCGACGGGATCGCAAGCGAGGGCGGATCCGGCGGCGTACTGGCGGAGGAGGGCGCCCAGCGGGGGCGCGTGAGGCTTGAGGGGTGGTACGGGAGAGCGCGGCACGCGCCAGATGCTAGGGCACGAGCCAGGGCTGTGAGCTGGGCGTTGTCACGTGCAGTCACAGATCGGCACAGTGAGTCGCACTCGGTCTCCTTCGGTCACGGGACGTCCTCCCAGTGGCTTTCCAGGCCCTTTCTCCTTCTGGGGACTTTCGGCAAGTCGCACACGGAAAGTCTTCCGGTGGCCTGGGTGGACGGGATAACGTGCCGTTGCTCCGGCCTCCTGCAAGGCTGTGACCAGCACCCCTTCGGCCCTTTTCCGATTTACTTGGAAATCCAAGCAAAATCGCAGGTCAAATGGGGTTTCACAGAAATGTGGAGCACTGGGTAACGTGATTCTTGCAGGGCGCTCGCCGGGGCACCTGTCACGCCTGTTCCGGCCGAGTGGCACCCACCCCGTGCACGGTGTCGGCAACAGGTGAGCCGCACTGGTACACCCGGCAACCCCGGGGGCCGGACCGACGGAGGAGCACACGTGACCGTGGAGAGCACTGCCGCGCGCAAGCCGCGACGCAGCGCCGGGACGAGGAAGTCCCCGAGCACCAAGCCCGAACTGGTTCAGCTGCTGACGCCCGAGGGCAAGCGCGTCAAGAACGCGGAGTACGACAAGTACGTCGCCGACATCACCCCCGAAGAGCTCCGCGGCCTCTACCGCGACATGGTGCTCACCCGTCGCTTCGACGCCGAGGCCACCTCCCTCCAGCGCCAGGGCGAGCTGGGCCTGTGGGCCTCGCTGCTCGGCCAGGAGGCCGCCCAGATCGGGTCGGGACGGGCACTGCGCGACGACGACTACGTCTTCCCCACCTACCGCGAGCACGGCGTGGCCTGGTGCCGCGGGGTCGATCCGACCAACCTGCTCGGCATGTTCCGCGGCGTGAACAACGGCGGCTGGGACCCGAACGGCAACAACTTCCACCTCTACACGATCGTCATCGGCTCCCAGACGCTGCACGCCACGGGCTACGCGATGGGCATCGCCAAGGACGGCGCCGACTCCGCGGTCATCGCGTACTTCGGCGACGGCGCCTCCAGCCAGGGTGACGTCGCCGAATCGTTCACCTTCTCCGCGGTCTACAACGCCCCGGTGGTGTTCTTCTGCCAGAACAACCAGTGGGCCATCTCCGAGCCGACCGAGAAGCAGACCCGCGTCCCGCTCTACCAGCGCGCGCAGGGCTTCGGTTTCCCCGGCGTACGGGTCGACGGCAACGACGTGCTCGCGTCGCTGGCCGTCACCAAGTGGGCGCTGGAGCGGGCCCGCGCGGGTGAGGGACCGACGCTCGTCGAGGCGTACACCTACCGGATGGGCGCCCACACCACCTCCGACGACCCGAGCAAGTACCGGGCCGACGAGGAGCGCGAGGCGTGGGAGGCGAAGGACCCGATCCTGCGCCTTCGCCGGTACCTGGAGGACTCAAACCACGCGGACGAGGGATTCTTCGCGGAACTGGAGACCGAGTCCGAGGCGTTGGGCAGGCGAGTGCGTGAGGCGGTCCGTGCGATGCCGGACCCGGACCGTTTCGCGATGTTCGAGCACGCGTATGCGGACGGGCATGCGCTGGTCGACGAGGAGCGGGCCGGTTTCGCCGCCTACCAGGCGTCGTTCGCGGATGGGGAAGGGGCCTGATCATGGCAGCGGAAAAGATGGCTCTCGCCAAGGCGATCAACGAATCGCTCCGGCGCGCCCTGGACACCGACCCGAAGGTCCTCGTCATGGGCGAGGACGTCGGCAAGCTCGGCGGCGTCTTCCGGGTGACCGACGGACTGCAGAAGGACTTCGGCGAGGACCGGGTCATCGACACCCCGCTCGCCGAGTCCGGCATCGTGGGCACCGCGATCGGCCTGGCGCTGCGCGGCTACCGGCCGGTGGTGGAGATCCAGTTCGACGGGTTCGTGTTCCCGGCCTACGACCAGATCGTCACCCAGCTGGCGAAGATGCACGCCCGCTCGCTGGGCAAGGTCAAGATGCCGGTCGTGGTGCGTATCCCCTACGGCGGCGGCATCGGCGCGGTCGAGCACCACTCGGAGTCCCCCGAGTCGCTGTTCGCGCATGTGGCGGGGCTGAAGGTGGTCTCGCCGTCGAACGCGTCGGACGCGTACTGGATGATGCAGCAGGCCATCCAGAGCGACGACCCGGTGATCTTCTTCGAGCCCAAGCGGCGCTACTGGGACAAGGGCGAGGTCAACACCGAAGCCATCCCCGGCCCGCTGCACAAGGCGCGGACGGTCCGCGAGGGCAGTGATCTGACGCTGGTCGCCTACGGTCCGATGGTCAAGCTGTGCCAGGAGGTCGCGGACGCGGCCGCCGAGGAGGGCAAGTCGCTGGAGGTCCTCGACCTGCGCTCGATCTCGCCGCTGGACTTCGACGCGATCCAGGCCTCGGTGGAGAAGACCCGCCGCCTGGTGGTGGTGCACGAGGCGCCGGTGTTCTTCGGCTCCGGCGCGGAGATCGCCGCCCGGATCACCGAGCGGTGCTTCTACCACCTGGAAGCCCCGGTGCTGCGGGTGGGCGGCTACCACGCCCCCTATCCGCCGGCGCGTCTGGAGGACGAGTACCTGCCGGGTCTGGACCGGGTACTGGATGCCGTCGACCGCTCGCTGGCGTACTGAGGAGAGGGCCGTGACGACGATGACGGACACGTCCGTGCGCGAGTTCAAGATGCCCGACGTGGGCGAGGGCCTGACCGAGGCGGAGATCCTCAAGTGGTACGTCCAGGTCGGGGACACGGTCACCGACGGGCAGGTGGTGTGCGAGGTGGAGACGGCCAAGGCGGCCGTCGAACTGCCCATCCCCTACGACGGGGTGGTACGCGACCTGCACTTCCCCGAGGGCACCACGGTCGACGTGGGCACGCCGATCATCGCGATCGACGTGTCGGGCGCGGCACCCGAGGTTGCGCAGACACCGGCCGAGGCACCGGAAGTTCCCGCGGCCGACGTGGCTGACTCCGCTCCCGAAGACAAGCCGCAGGGCCGCCAGCCGGTCCTGGTCGGCTACGGCGTGGCCGTCTCCTCGACCAAGCGCCGCCCCCGCAAGGGCCCCGAGCTGCCGCTCCAGCAGGCCTCGGTGGCGATCCAGACCGAGCTCAACGGCCACGGTCCGGCGCCCGCGAGCCCAGCCGCCGCTGTGGTGCAGCCCCGTCCGCTGGCCAAGCCCCCGGTACGCAAGCTGGCCAAGGACCTGGGCGTCGACCTGACCACGGTGATCCCGTCCGGCCCGGACGGCATCATCACCCGCGAGGACGTCCACGCGGCGGTCACCCCGGCCGAGGCGCCGGCGCCGGTCACTCAGGCCCCGGTGACCCAGGCCCCGGCGGTCCCGGCGGCGCCCGCCGCCTCCTACGACACGGCCCGTGAGACCCGTGTCCCGGTCAAGGGCGTCCGCAAGGCCACCGCCGCCGCGATGGTCGGCTCGGCGTTCACCGCCCCGCACGTCACGGAGTTCGTGACGGTGGACGTGACCCGCACCCTGAAGCTGGTCGAGGAGCTCAAGCAGGACAGGGACTTCGCGGGCCTGCGGGTCAACCCTCTCCTCCTCATCGCCAAGGCCCTCCTGGTCGCGATCAAGCGCAACCCGGACATCAACGCGTCCTGGGACGAGGCGAACCAGGAGATCGTCCTCAAGCACTACGTCAACCTGGGCATCGCGGCGGCCACCCCGCGCGGACTGATCGTCCCGAACATCAAGGACGCCGACGCGAAGACGCTCCCGCAGCTTGCCGAGGCACTGGGCGAGTTGGTGGCCACCGCGAAGGAGGGCCGCACCTCGCCGGCCGCGATGCAGGGCGGCACGGTGACCATCACCAACGTCGGCGTCTTCGGCGTCGACACCGGCACCCCGATCCTGCCGCCCGGCGAGTCCGCGATCCTCGCCGTCGGCGCGATCAAGCTCCAGCCGTGGGTCCACAAGGGCAAGGTCAAGCCCCGCCAGGTCACCACCCTGGCCCTCAGCTTCGACCACCGCCTGATCGACGGGGAGTTGGGCTCCAAGGTCCTCGCCGACGTGGCCGCGATCCTGGAACAGCCGAAGAAACTCATCACCTGGGCGTGACCCGCGCGCAGCGGATGAGTTGTCAACACTGAAGGGACGGCCGCAACTTTGGTTTGCGGCCGCCCCTTCAGTCATGCACGGGGCCGCTCAGGGCTGATTGAGCACGTACACCGGAGCCCCGTCCTCGGATGCACCCTGGGAGCGGATACAGGCGTGCTTGCGCAACAGCCGCAGGCATTCGTTGACACGGTGCACGGACAGCCCCGTCCGAGCTGCGATCGATTCGAGCGGCCGCCGGAGCTCACCCTCCTCGACGAGAACCGGCGCGATGACGACGGCCACGGTCCAGACGTCCTCCGTCACGGACAACCGCCGCCGCCAGTCGGCCAGCACGGACTCCGTCGTCGGCGGAGTCGACGGGTCGGCGGCGGGCACCGGGCGTTCGAGGACCAGGGAGTCGAGCCGGTCCGCGATGCGTTCCATGGCCAGGGCCATGGTCTGCTGGGCGGTGAGGGCGGCCCGCTGCGTCTCCAGGATCTCCCTCTGCGTCCCCACGATCTCCTCTTGCAGCGCGACCAACTTGTGCTGGGAGAACGCGAGTTGTTCATCCCCTTGGAGGTTGCGTTCCTCAAGCCGGACGATGGCCTCGGCGACCTGCTCCGGCATGGCGTAGGCGATGGGCGCACCTGGTTCGGACGGCTGCACCTCGGCTTTTTCGAGGGTGTAGGTGCCCTCCATGTGCACGGTCGCTATGACCTCGGCCGCCCATTGTTCAAAGGGGGCGACGACAGGTTTCGTGCAGGCATTGTCGAGGATGATCAAGCCTCGTAAATCGATCAGCTGCAGGTCTCGACGCCAACTTCTACCTGCAGGGATGCTGAGACCGTAAGCGCTGCTGACGCTCTCCAATGTCTCTCGATACGTCTCCGGTACGTGATCCGTCAGGGCCTTGGTGGCGTTGGTGTGTCCTAACTGCTTGCACACGTCTACCGCTGGGAACCAGTGCACCCCTCCCGGATGGTCAACCTCCGGACCCTCGATCCTGTTGCTGCGTACACCAGATCACTGATTTCGATCGCCTCGGGCTGCTTGCTCGGTTCGTGCATGTGAACCACCTCCGCAGCGGAAGCTAGGGCAGAGAGGATCCCAAGTGTCAATTGACGTAACGATGTTCACCAATGAGAGGGAATTGGCCTTATTCCCTTTGCGCCCCGCACTCGACATGACGAAGGGGTCCGTCGCCCAGCGGCGACGGACCCCTTCGTGGCACGCGACGTCAGATGGTCGCGAAAGCGTAGTTCATGAGCTTCTTCGCGTCCGCCTCGCGGTTGGGGATCGAGGTGGAGGCGAGGACCGTGCCGATGACGGTCTTGCCGTTGCGGGTGGCGGCGAAGACGAGGCAGTACTTGGCCTCGGGGCCGGACCCGGTCTTCACGCCGATGGTGCCGCTGTAGCTGCTGAGCAGCCCGTTCGTGTTGGTCCACGGCGCCATCGTGCGGGTGGAGCCCGTCTTGGTGATGGTCTTCGCCGTGTACTTCTTCGTCTTCACGACTGTGCGGAACGTGGCGCTCTTCATCGCGCTGCTGGCGATCTTCGTCAGGTCACGCGGCGTCGAGTAGTTGTTGCCGTTGCCGATGCCGTCGAACGAATCGAAGTGCGTGTTCCTCAGACCCAGCGACGTGGCGGCCTGGTTCATCTTGCTGATGAACGACTTCACGCGCGCGGCCCGCGTCGAGCCGGTGCCGTACGTGTCGGCCAGCGCGTACGCGGCGTCGCAGCCCGACGGCAGCATCAGCCCGTACAGCAGCTGACGGACGGTGACCTTGTCGCCGACGATCAGGTGGGCCTGCGAGGCGTTGTTGGCGACGATGTAGTCGCTGTACGCCTTCTGGATCGTGACCTTCTTGTCCAGGTTCAGGTTGGACTGCGCCAGCACGACCTTCGCAGTCATGATCTTCGTGGTGGAGCCTGTGGAACGCTTGGTGTCCGCCGCCTTGGTGTACAGCGTCTTGCCGTTCGCGTTGTTCATCACGTAGCCGCCCTTGGCCACGATCGAGGGCGCGGTGACAGCCTGCGCGGGTGCCGCGGTGAAGGCTCCGGCCGCGAGCACGGCGCCTGCGGTGACACTGACCGCGGCGGCCTTGCGGAAGCGGCTGCCCTTGGTGCCGGTGATGGCGGTAATCAACTGAAATACCCCGATTACGTCGAAAGCCCCTGAGATGCGGCCGAGTTGATGGGAGAAAGAAAAGTGGGCCGCATGTCTGTGACACGTATCTAGCACGAATGGTTGTGCGCCGGATGAGGCGGGGTTGGCTTCTGTGACACCGTCGATACAGAGAAGTCCGCATGCTGGATGGCGGTCTTCATGCGTACGTGTTGTATCTATGCTGTCGGCATGAGCCTGGCCGTGAAACAGCCTCCCGCCGCCGACCGCGTCTACGCCCACGTCAAGCAGGGCGTCCTGGACCGCCGTTACGAGGGCGGCACCCTGCTCACCGAGGGCGAGCTCGGTGAGGCCGTCGGAGTTTCCCGTACGCCTGTGCGAGAGGCGCTGCTGCGTCTCGAGGTCGAGGGGCTGATCAAGCTTTACCCGAAAAAGGGAGCACTGGTCCTGCCGGTCTCCGCGCAGGAGATCGCCGACGTCGTCGAGACCCGCCAGCTCGTCGAGGGGCACGCCGCCCGCAAGGCCGTACCCGCGTCCCCACAGCTTCTCGCGCGCCTCGAGGAACTGCTCGCGCGGCAGAAGGAGCAGGCCGCCGTCGGGGACCTGGCCGGTGCCGCCGTCACCGACCGCTGTTTCCACGCCGAGATCGTCCGCAGCGGCGGCAACGAGATCCTCAGCCGGCTCTACGACCAACTCCGCGACCGCCAGCTCAGGATGGGCGTCGCCGTCATGCACGCCCACCCGGACCGCATCACCAAGACCCTCACCGAGCACGAGCAGATCCTCACGGCTCTGCGCTCCGGCGACGCGGAGGCGGTCGTAGGTCTGATCCACGGACATGTCGAGTGGTTCTCCCACCTCGCCCGGGGTGAGGTCCGATGAGCCACACCAGGCTCCCCGGCGACCCCCCGGGCGGCCGGCGCGCGATGGCCGTGTGGGGCATCGGCGTCTCCGTCTACTTCGTCGCGGTCATCTTCCGTACGTCCCTCGGCGTCGCCGGCCTCGACGCCGCCGACCGCTTTCATGTCAACGCCTCGGCCCTGTCGACCTTCTCGATCCTTCAGCTCCTCGTCTACGCCGGCATGCAGATACCCGTCGGGCTGCTCGTCGACCGGCTCGGCACCAAGAAGGTCCTGACGCTCGGCGTGGTCCTCTTCACGGCGGGACAGCTCGGCTTCGCGTTCTCACCGTCGTACGGCACGGCCCTAGCCTCGCGTGCCCTGCTCGGCTGCGGCGACGCGATGACCTTCATCAGCGTGCTGCGCCTGGGCACCCGCTGGTTCCCGGCCCGGCGTGGACCCCTGGTCGCGCAACTCGCCGGGCTCGCCGGCATGGCGGGCAACCTGGTCTCCACGCTGGTCCTGGCCCGGCTGCTGCACGGCGTCGGCTGGACACCGGCGTTCGCGGGCAGCTCGCTCGCGGGGGTCGTCGTACTGGTCCTGCTGCTGCTCTTCCTCAAGGACCACCCCGAAGGGCAGGAGCCGGAGCCCTTCCCGCACCAGGGGGCGGCCTACGTACGGCGGCAGATCGCCGCGTCCTGGCGGGAGCCCGGCACCCGGCTCGGGCTCTGGGTGCACTTCACGACCCAGTTCCCGGCGATGGTGTTCCTGCTGCTGTGGGGCCTGCCGTTCCTCGTCGAGGCGCAGGGACTGTCCCGGGCGGTGGCGGGCGAACTGCTCACCCTCGTCGTGCTGTCCAACATGGCCGTCGGTCTGGTCTACGGCCAGGTCGTCGCCCGGCACCACGGGGCGCGGCTGCCGCTCGCACTCGGCACGGTGGGGGCGACGGCGCTGCTGTGGGCGGCCACGCTGGCCTACCCCGGCGAGCGGGCGCCGATGTGGCTGCTGATCGTGCTGTGCGTGGTGCTCGGCTCGTGCGGGCCGGCGTCGATGCTCGGCTTCGACTTCGCGCGGCCGGCGAACCCACCGGAGCGGCAGGGAACCGCGTCCGGCATCACCAACATGGGCGGGTTCGTCGCGTCGATGACCACCCTGTTCGCCGTCGGTGTGCTCCTGGACGCGACCGGCGGCAACTACACGGTCGCCTTCTCCTCCGTCTTCGTGCTCCAGGCGCTCGGCGTCAGCCAGATCCTGCGGCTGCGCGGGCGGGCGGCCCGGCGGGAGCGGGAACGGCTGGTGGCGAGCCGGGTGGAGACCGTCCACGTGCCCGCGTAGGCGCACGCCGCCGGGACCGCCACCCCGCGCCTACTGAGTCACCGTGAAGTTCCTCAGGATCGCCGACGTCAGTTCCGGGTCACCCTCCGCCTTCACCCGGTCCGCGGCCGCCTCCGGGGTCACGCGGCCGCAGGCCAGGCGGACGTAGGTCTCCCAGTCGAGGCTGAGGGCGGCGGCCGGGCCGAGGGCGGGGGCGGTCTCCAGGGTGCCGCGGCCCTGGATGTCGACGCGGATGGTGCGCAGGAACTCGACGGGGCCGTGGACGTCGAAGACGATCGCCGAACTCCTCGGGGCGTCGGCCTTGACGGCCACCACGTCGGGGAGCGCGGCGAGGAGGACGTCACGGGCGATGTGCGCGCCGGGGGAGTCGAGGTTGCCGGGCCGGCCGAGGGCGGCCCGCAGGTCCTGCTCGTGCACCCAGACGTTGAAGGCGTGCCGGCGCATGGACTCCGCGAGGGTCAGTTCGGTGCCCAGCGGGCCGCGCACCTTCGTGCCGGGGTCGCGCGAGTCGTTCCGCAGCTGGCGGTTGCGGCGGATGACGACGTACTCCAGCTCGGAGGTCATCTCCGGCGCCGTGTGGTGGCGGCGGACGTCGACCTGCATCTCCATGTACCGCTGGTGGTCGTTGGTGACGTGGAAGAGGTCGCGGGGGAGGGTGTGGATGGGGCGCGGGTCGCCCAGCATCTCGCAGTCCAGGCCGATCACATGGGACACCACATCCCTCACCGACCAGCCGGGGCAGGGGGTGCGGCGATTCCACTCTCCCTCCACGAGGGGCGTCACCAGCTCGGATATCGCTTCGATGGAGTGGGTCCAGGCGTCGGCGTAGGGCTGGAGGGTGGGATGCAGACTCACGGAACGGGACCCCTCGGCGGTCGGAGCACGGGCTGGTGATGGCGGCGTTGCCAGTGGAGGTGGTGGCTGTCGGCGGGTGTCTTGGAACGCTAAGTTACGCTGCTGTGAGGCACCCCGGCAGTGCTTTCGTGTGACGATCGTAGGCCCGTGATGGACGGCCCGAATGCCAGGACGGTGGTAGTGTGCGCGCCTCTCTGATCCAGATCGCCGTGGATGAGGACGAATCGGTCGAATCACGTCGGCGTCGGGTGGCGTCACTGGTACGTGAGCAGGCCGGAGCCGACCTCGTCGTGCTGCCGGAACTGTGGACCACCGGGGCGTTCGCCTTCGAGGAGTTCGAGAGCGAGGCGGAGCCGCTCGCAGGGCCGACCCACGAGGTCATGGCGAAGGCCGCGAGCGACACGGGCGCGTGGCTGCACGCGGGCTCGATCCCCGAGCGGGCCCCGGACGGCACCCTGTACAACACCTCCCTCCTCTTCTCACCCTCAGGTGAACTCGCCGCCTCCTACCGCAAGATCCACCGCTTCGGCTTCGACAAGGGCGAGGCCGTGCTGATGGGCCGCGGCGAAAGCCTGGTGACGGTCCGTCTGCCGGAGACGACCCTCGGCGTCGCCACCTGTTACGACCTCCGTTTCCCCGAGCTCTTCCGCGGCCTCGTCGACGCGGGCGCCGAGACCCTGGTGATCCCTGCGGGCTGGCCGGAGCGCCGCCGGGATCACTGGACGCTGCTGGCCCGGGCGCGGGCGGTCGAGAACCAGGCGTTCGTGCTCGCTTGTGGAACGGCCGGGACGCACGCGCGAGTTCCGCAGGCCGGTCACTCGATCGTGGTAGATCCCTGGGGCCAGGTCCTCGCGGAGGCGGGCGCCGACGAGGAGGTCCTCACGGTGGAGTTCGACCCCGGGAAGGTGACCGAGACCAGGGAGCAGTTCCCGGCCCTGAAGGACCGGGTGCTCTGACGTCCGGAGTCCTGTGACGCCCCAGCAGGTCAGTCGCCCTCCCGCTCCTTCTCGGCGAGGTGGATCACGCACACCGCCACCGCGATGAGCAGCGCCGGATCCGCGTCGTCCCGGACGATGTCGACGCCGTAGGTCTCGCGGACGTGCAGCCAGCGTCGCGACACCACCGCGAGCAGCTCACCGTCGTACTCGACGGCGAACTCCCGGTCGAGGATCTTGCCGCTGACGTCGAGTTCGGTGCTGCCGTCGGCGAGGGCCACCCGGTAGTGGTTGCGCAGCAGCGACAGGCGTTTCCGCTTGATCTTCGCCAGCGGCTCGCCGTCCCGTTCGATCACCATCGTGTCGCGCAGGGCGAACATCTTCTGGCGGATGTCGATCAGGACCCGCCCTTGGGTGTCCTTCAACTCGAAGGTGTCCCGGACCCGCATGGCCTTGCCGTCGACGAGGAAGACCTTGTTGCCCCGGTCGTCCTCGATCCAGTAGTCGTCACCGATGCCGAGGAGCCGGTCGCGTACGAGGAATCTCATGCCGTTACCGCTTCCCCGGCGCCGGTCCCGAAACGCCGTCGATAGGCCGACGGGCTGAGTCCCGTCTCGCGCCGCACCCGCGCGCGGAGGTTCGCGGCCGTCCCCAGACCGCTCCTCGCGGCCACCACGTCCAGCCGCTCCTCGCCGCGCTCGATGAGCCGGCACGCCAGCGCCACCCGCTCCCCCGTCAGCCAGGCCAGCGGAGTCGTACCGAGCTGGGCCTGGAAGCGGCGGTGCAGGGTCGCGGGGGAGACGGCCGCGCGGGCCGCCAGGCCGGCGACGGTCAGCGGGTCCCCCAGCCGTTCCTGCGCCCACGCCAGGAGCGGGCCCAGCGACTCGTCCCGTACGTCGGGCACGGGCCGCTCCACGAACTGCCGCTGTCCGCCGTCGCGGTGGGCGGCGAAGACGAGCCTGCGGGAGACGTGGTTGGCGATCTCGGCGCCGTGGTCCCGTCGTACGAGGTGCAGCCCCAGGTCGAGCGCCGAGGCGCTGCCGGACGCGGTGAGGATGTCGCCGTCGTCGACGAAGAGGACGTCGGGTTCGAGCCGGACGTGCGGGAAGCGGGCCCGGAAGGAGTCGGCCCACATCCAGTGACACGAGGCCCGCCGCCCGTCCAGCAGCCCGGCCTCCGCCAGGGTGAAGGCACCCGAGCAGAAGCCGACGAGCCGGGCGCCACGCGCGTGTGCCCGTCGTACGGCGTCGAGTACGCCGGGTGAGCGCGGGGTGTCGGTGTCGGGCCGGTTCGGCACGATCAGGGTGTCCGCCTCGTCCGCCGCCTCCAGACCGGCGACCCCGGTCAGGGTGAAGAAGCCATCTCTCATACGGGTGTTCGGTTCGGTGGCGCACAGCGTGAAGTCGTACAGCTCCCGCCGCAGTTCCGGCCGCCGCAGCCCGAAGACCTCGATGGCGCAGCTCATCTCGAAGGGGTTGGAGTTCTCGTCGACCAGCAGGACGACTCGGTGAGAGGATTCTTGCGCCATGTGCGATTTCTAGCACTCGTGCGGGGGCCGTGGCGCCCGCACGATGACGTCATGGCAACCGAACCCGTCTCCCTGCCCACCGCTCTCGCCTCCTTCACCGAGCAGTGGAGCCCCGCATCGTCACGTCCGTCAACGACTACGACGTCCGCGTCACGCACGTCGAGGGCGAGCACCTCTGGCACGTCCACGACGACACCGACGAGTTCTTCCTGGTCCTCGACGGCGAACTGCACATCTCCCTGCGCGAACCGGCCGGCGAACGCACCGTCGTCCTGCCGAGGCTGGCCGTCTTCACCGTCCCGCGAGGCGTCGAGCACAAGCCGTACGCCCCTGTCCCGACCGACATCCTCCTCCTCGAACCGACCGGCACCTCCACGGTCGGCGACCGCCACGACGAGGTCCCGGACCATGTGGACGTGACGACGGGGCACGCGCTGAGGTGACTGTCGGTGCCGGGTGGCACGCTTGATCCATGAGCGATTCCGCGCGCCGCCGCGTCCGTGTCCGCGCCCCCGAGCTGATCGGCGAGGGTGGCTGGCTGAACACGGGCGGGAAGCAGTACACCCTCGCCGACCTGCGGGGTCGCATTGTCATCCTCGACTTCTGGACCTTCTGCTGTGTGAACTGCCTGCACGTCCTCGACGAGCTGAGGGAGCTGGAGGAGCAGCACCGGGACACCGTCGTGGTGATCGGTGTGCACTCGCCGAAGTTCGTGCACGAGGCGGAGCACGCGGCGGTGGCGGACGCCGTGGAGCGGTACGGGGTCGGGCATCCCGTCCTCGACGACCCGGAGCTCGCGACCTGGAAGCAGTACGCGGTCCGCGCCTGGCCGACGCTCGTCGTCATCGACCCGCAGGGGTACGTCGTCGCGCAGCATGCCGGTGAGGGGCATGTGCACGCGATCGAGCGGCTGGTGACGGAGCTGGAGGCCGAGCACGGGGCGAAGGGCACCCTGCGCCGCGGCGACGGGCCGTACGTGGCGCCCGAGCCCGAGCCGACCACTCTGCGCTTCCCGGGCAAGGCGCTCCTGCTGCCGTCCGGGAATCTCCTGGTCAGCGACACGACCCGGCATCAGCTGGTGGAGCTCGCGGAGGACGGCGAGAGCGTCCTGCGGCGGATCGGTTCCGGCACGCGCGGCTTCGCCGACGGCACGCCGGAGACGGCCGGCTTCAACGAACCGCAGGGGCTCGCCCTCCTGGACGAGCGGTCCGTGGTCGTCGCCGACACCGTCAACCACGCCCTGCGCCGCCTCGACCTCGGCACCGGCGAGGTCACCACCCTCGCCGGCACCGGGCGTCAGTGGTGGCGGGGCTCCCCCACCGCCGGCCCCGCGCGCGCGACCGACCTGTCCTCCCCGTGGGACGTGGCGGTGTGGAACGGCCTGGTGTGGATCGCGATGGCCGGCGTCCACCAGCTGTGGGCGTACCACCCGGGTGACGGGACCGTCGCGTCCGTGGCCGGCACCACCAACGAGGGCCTGGTCGACGGGCCCGGCGCCGAGGCCTGGTTCGCCCAGCCCTCCGGCCTCGCCGTGTCACCGGACGGCGAGCGCCTGTGGCTCGCCGACTCCGAGACCTCCGCCCTGCGCTGGGTCGACCTGGACGGAGCCGTCCACACCGCCGTCGGCTCCGGCCTCTTCGACTTCGGGCACCGCGACGGCGCCGCCGAACAGGCGCTGCTCCAGCACCCCTTGGGTGTCACCGCGCTGCCCGACGGCTCGGTCGCGGTCAGCGACACCTACAACCACGCCCTGCGCCGCTACGACCCGGCGACCGGCGAGGTCACCACCCTCGCCACGGATCTGCGGGAGCCGAGCGACGCGGTCCTGGTCGGCGGGGAGATCGTGGTCGTCGAGTCGGCCCGGCACCGGCTGACCCGGCTCAAGCTGCCCGAGGAGGCCGTACGCGTCGAGTCGACGGCCCACCGCACCCGGCGCGCGGCCACCGAAGTGGCTCCGGGCAGGCTCACGTTGGACGTGGTCTTCCGGGCCCCGGCGGGCCAGAAGCCGGACACGAGATACGGCCCCGCGACCCGCCTCCTGGTCTCCGCCACCCCGCCCGAGCTGCTGAAGGAGGGCGAGGGTGCGGGAACAGAGCTGTCCCGCACCCTCGACCTGAACCCCGCTCTCGAGCAGGGCGTCCTGCACATCTCGGCCATGGCCGCGTCCTGTGACGACGATCCGGCCAACGCGTACCCGGCCTGTCACGTCCACCAGCAGGACTGGGGAGTCCCGGTCCGCGTGACGAAGGGGGGAGCGAACAGACTTCCCCTGGTCCTCGCCGGGATGGACGAGCACCTCTAGTCGGGCGGTCACCGCCTCCGCGGGACCAGCTTGAACAGAGCGACTCCCGCCGCCACCAACGTCGTGGCGGTCACCACCATCGCCATGCTGTTCAGCCACAGCCCGGTCGCGGCCAGCGTGGCGCCTCCGGCCCCGGTCGTCCCGGCACCGATCACTCTTCCGTACATGCGCTGTTCTCCTATGAGGGGTACATATCCGAGGGTTACGTCGCCACCCACTTCTCCTCGCTGCGGCGCAACAGGCCCCACAGCGAGGTGAAGTAGACGGCGTGCTGGAAAAGGTCGTAGAGCATCTCCGGCACCATGAGCGCCGCCACCAGCACGGCACGAGGTCCCGCCCCGCGCACGGAGACCGTCTTCTCGACCACGAAGATCAGCCCGATCGCGGTCCAGAAAGGCGAGAAGCCGGGCCAGCCGTACAGCGTGGTGTAGGTGGCCATGTAGGTCAGGTAGACCAGGAAGGACAGCGCGCCGAAGCCCATGAGGAGCTGCTGCATGAAGTAGCGGGCAGTGACACGTGTCCAGCCGTAGTCGCGCAGGTTCTCCAGGGCGCCGCGCTGCCATCGCAGCCGTTGGTGCCAGAGTTTGCCCAGGGTGGGCATGACCTCGGTGGTGACCGCGCAGCCGGCCGGGGACATGGCCCGGTAGCCGAGGGTCTTGACCGCCTTGGTCATCTCGTCGTCCTCGGTGAGCGAGGCGAGGCTGTAGTAGGCGCTCCCGCCGCCGAGCTGCCCGTCGCGGCGGGCGGCGCGCACCTCGCGCAGGACGCGGGCGCGGAACATGGTGCCGGTGCCCGTGAGCACCTGGGCCTTGCCGCCGGTGCGCTCCAGTTCCCAGGCGTAGCGGTGGAACTCCATGCGCTGGAGCAGTCCGAGCAGACCGCCGCCCTCCTCGCCGTAGAAGACCCCGCCGACGGCACCGACCTTGCGGTTGAAGGTGCCGATGGCCGTCTCGCTGAACCAGGGGTTGAGCACGGTGTCGGCGTCCTGCACCAACAAAAGGTCGCGGTCCTCGAGATGGGGCAGGACCCAGGCGATGGCCTGGTTGAGGGCGCCGGCCTTCTTGTGCGTGTTGCCCTGGGTGGCGAAGACCTGGGCGCCGTGCGCGACGGCGATCTCGGCGGTGGCGTCGGTGCAGTTGTCGGCGACCACGACGATCAGGTCGGGGCGCCGGGTCTGCCGCCACAGGCCCTGGATCGCGTCGGCGATGCGGTCCTGTTCGCCGTGGGCGGGTATCAGCGCCACCAGGCGGGTGGGACCGTCGAGTTCGTCGGGGGCGGCGTGGGCGCGGCGGGCGGCGTGCCGGTGAGGGCGCGGAGATCCCGGATCGCGATCCGGGCGTGGCGTCGCCTCAAGTGTCGTCGTGGGGTGGAGCACGGAGAGCCCCCGGGTGTGCTGATGGTTCACGCCCGGCACTGCAGACCCCCCGGGCTCTCAAGGATCCCGAGTTTTCACTATTTCCACACAAGCGGACAAGAGAACCGTGATTACGGATTGCTCACGGTTGTCTGTGGTCGCCCAGTGCGTCCGCCGTTCCGCTCGATGTCCCTTACACGCCGTATCCGTCGGAGTATCCGTCCCGGCGCCGCTCCTCGACGACCGTCTGCGTGGTGGGCGGTACCACCACACGACGCCGCCGGGCGATGCTGCTGAACGTCGTCACGCCGATCAGTCCCACGATCATCAGGATCACACCGACCAGGTCGAGGTTGACCCCCTGCATGTGCCAGTCGGTGGCGAACGTGAGGATTGCTCCCACGGCGATGAGGATGATGCACCCGCCGAGGCCCATGAGTGTCGCCTCCCTGTCCGGTCCGGTAGTTCCGGCCCGGACTCCCGGGTACCCCCACTTTCCGCGAACTACCGTTCCTAATCAGTGAGCAGGAGTGAGTCTTGGACCCATGCCTGGTCACTGCGGACATCCCGAACGGTTTTGGGTGTCCTGGTCGCCCGCGTACTCGCCACGTCCGGCGGCACGGATCGTGTCCGTGGTCCGGGAACGCGGTGGCGGGGTCCCTCACGCCCGGGGACACGCCGGTCGGCCTGGACGGTCCGATGCCCGTGCACATCGCTCTGGTGTGCACGGGGCGGTGTCGCCCGTCGCCGGATCGGGTGTCCCTGGGCGCGTCGTCCGATCGCGATGCTCGCGGCATCGTGCCGGGTGGTCTTACGGGTGGGGCCGGCCATCGGCTTCTGCCAGTGCTGGGCGCCCCATGTGCTGGTGTAGGCCGGGTCCACGGCGATGACCGCGATGCCCGTCCGGTCGGCCATCGAGGTCAGCCGGGCGCGGAGCCTGCCGGTCGGCATGGCGGAGATGAGCTGCCTGAACCGGCGGTTGTGGCCGTGTTTCTCTCGGGTTTTCTCGGCCTGGAAGTCGAGGTCTTCGACCGCGATGGCCTTGACGCCGCAGCTCTTGGCCCAGTGCAGCAGCCGTGTGAGGGCGTGCCGTGCCTGGGCGTCGCGGTGTGGGGCGGTGCCGGACAGGTCGTAGAAGAACCGGCGCGGCCGGCCGATCGGGTTGCCGTGCGTGTCCAGGCGCCATGCGGCCAGGTGATCGGCATTGGTGTCCACGCCGATCACGCCATCGGCGAGGGCGGCTTGAAGCGGGATGGTCTTGGTGGGTGGGATCTGCCAGGAGGAGTCCACGTACCAGCGCCCGCACCCCGTGTCGTAGTGGATGCGGTAGGCCACGGCCCGGTTGGCCTCCACGCGGTCGGCCCACTCGGTGCCCCGGTGCGCGAACCGCACCGTGCAGGCGAGGACATACCGGCCGTGCCTGGCGTTGGCCAGGCACGACAGCGGCGTGGGCAGCTTGATGCTGATCTCGCCGCCCGGGGTGACGCGGATCGTCTCGTTGCCGTACCGCTTGCCCGATTCCCCGTCAGCGGACAGGAACCAGCGTGCCGTCTCCCACCGCTGACGCCACTGGGCCTCGGTGAGCTGTGCTGTGTCGAGGTTGTGGCGGGTGCCCAGCAGACGCTTACCGCCACGCACGACATGCACCCGGCCCGCTTTTCGGTCGGCCCGGACCTGGTCGAGTCGGTCCTCCAGTACATGCAGGCGGCGTGTCTTGCAGAACCACTCGTGCGCGGAGCGGTACCCGCCCGGAGCCCGCTTGGTGCCCTTCTGGCCGACCGGCAGGGACAATCGGTGCCGGATCGTCGTGATACCGGCTTCGAGGGACTGGACGTGCGCGGCCTGGCCACGCCGGGCGAGCGCCCACTGGTCGTGCGTGGCCTTAGTGATGCCGCCCGCCCACCGGGACGACGACTCGGCCGTCAGGTCCCGCTTCCGGGCCGCCCATGACTCGGTGGAGTGCTCCAGGCCGTCCATGCACCGCGCTTTGAGGTCCTTCGAGGCGAGCGAGCCCAAGTGCGCCCCCACCAGCGCCAGGACCTTCTCATCCTCGGGCGTGAGGCCCTTGAGACGGGTACGGATGGCCACACCAGACGGGCTGAGCGCGACGAACGGCACCGCCAGCTTGCGCAGCCTGCCCATTCCCCTCACCCCCGCCCGATGCCGAAAACCCTCGCCAGACCCAACGAGCCTCTCCGGCAAAGGTCACCCATTCGACGCAAGAACTTCCGTTCCATCAAATCCGCGCGCCGCAGCCACAACGCGCACTCCCAAATATTTCCCAGCACTGTCAGCTGGCAGTAGTTCCCTACCCCTCCAGGAAGGACACCAGAGCGTTCGCCAGCAGATGCGGGTCGTCCGCGCCGCACAACTCCCGGACGCTGTGCATGGACAGGATCGCCACCCCGATGTCGACGGTCTTGATGCCGTGCCGGGCCGCGGTGATCGGGCCGATCGTCGTGCCGCAGGGCATGGAGTTGTTGGAGACGAAGGACTGGAAGGGCACGTCCGCCCGCTCGCAGGCGGCGGCCCACACGGCACGGCCCGAACCGTCCGTGGCGTAGCGGTTGTTGACGTTGACCTTGAGGATCGGGCCGCCGTTGACGCGCGGGTGGTGCGTCGGGTCGTGCCGCTCCGCGTAGTTGGGGTGCACGGCGTGCCCGGTGTCGGAGGACAGGCAGACCGTCCCCGCGAAGGCCCGCGCCCGGTCCTCGTACGACCCGCCGCGCGCGAACACAGAGCGCTCCAGGACCCCGCCGAGCAGCGGCCCGTCCGCGCCGGTGTCCGACTGCGAGCCGTTCTCCTCGTGGTCGAAGGCGGCGAGGACGGGGATGTACGGCAGCCCGGGAGTGCCGGACACCGCGGTCAGGGCGGCCACTCCCGCGTGCACGGACAGCAGGTTGTCCATCCGGGGCCCGGCCACCAGCTCCTTGTCCCGGCCCAGGTAGGCGGGTGCCTCCACGGAGTGCGTCATGAGGTCCCAGCCGGTCACCTCGCCCGCGCCGAGCCCCAGTTCCTCCTCCAGGAAGGCGATCAGGTCGCCGTCGCGCACGTCGTGGCCGAGGCCCCAAATGGGCTGGAGGTGCCGCTGCTTGTCGAGCTTGAGCCCGTCCGACGACACCGCGCGGTCCAGGTGGATCGCGAGCTGGGGGACTCTGAGGAGCGGCCGGTCCACGTTCACCAGCCGCGTCGAACCGTCCCGCAGCGTCAGCCGGCCGGCCAGCCCCAGGTCACGGTCGAGCCAGGAGTTCATCAGGGGACCGCCGTAAATCTCCACGGCGACCTGGCGCCAGCCGTGCGCCCCGGCGTCCGGCAGCGGCTTGACCCGCAGGTTCGGGGAATCGGTGTGCGCGCCGACGATGCGGTACGGCGTGTGGGGCGCCGCGTCCTCGGGGACGTACCAGGCGATGATCGCGCCGCCGCGCAGCACGTACTTGCCGCCGCTCGACCCGTCCCAGGCGTCCGTCTCCGCGACCTGGCGGAAACCGGCCTTCTCCAGCCGCTCGGCGGCGTTCGCCACCGCGTGGTACGGCGTGGGGCTCGCCGCCAGGAAGGTCATGAGGTCGTCGGTGTGGCCGCGGTCGAAGCGGTGGGGTGCGCTCATGGGGTTCACCTTAACGACGTACGAGAGCCCGCTCCGGCGATGGGAGCGGGCTCTCGTGAGGAGGCTGTGCAGCTGTACAGGTGTGTCCTAGAACGCGGCCTCGTCCAGCTCCATCAGGTCCAGCTCGACGCCCTCGGCGATCTTGCGGGCCAGGGTGACGCCGGGCAGCACGTTGGCCGCGAAGAACTTCGCCGCCGCGATCTTGCCGGTGTAGAACGACTTGTCCTTCGCGGAGGCGGTCTCCAGCTTCTCGGCGGCGATCGCGGCGCCCTTGAGGAGCAGGTAGCCGACGACGACGTCACCGGAGGCCATCAGCAGGCGGGTGGTGTTGAGGCCCACCTTGTAGATGTTCTTGACGTCCTGCTCGGTGGCCGCGAGGTCGGTCAGCATCAGGCCGACGATGGCCTCCAGCTCCACGGCCGCCTTGGCGAGGTGCTCGCGGGCGCCGGCCAGCTCCTCGCCGCCGGTGCCGAGGGCGAGGAACTTCTTGATGTCCTCGGCGAGCGAGTTCAGTGCGGCGCCCTGGTTGCGGACGATCTTCCGGAAGAAGAAGTCCTGGCCCTGGATCGCCGTGGTGCCCTCGTACAGGGTGTCGATCTTGGAGTCCCGGATGTACTGCTCGATCGGGTACTCCTGCAGGAAGCCGGAGCCGCCGAAGGTCTGCAGGGACTGGGAGAGCAGCTCGTAGGCCTTCTCGGAGCCGTAGCCCTTCACGATCGGCAGGAGCAGGTCGTTGAGGGCGTTCTCGACGGAGACGTCCTCGCCGTTCGCCTCCTTGACCTGGATCTCGTCCTGGACGGCCGCGGTGTACATCACCAGGGCGCGCATGCCCTCCGCGTACGCCTTCTGCGTCATCAGCGAGCGGCGTACGTCGGGGTGGTGGGTGATGGTGACCTTGGGCGCGGTCTTGTCCATGAAGTTGGCCAGGTCCGGACCCTGGACGCGCTCCTTGGCGTACTCCAGCGCGTTGAGGTAGCCGGTGGAGAGGGTGGAGATCGCCTTCGTGCCGACCATCATGCGGGCGAACTCGATGATGCGGAACATCTGGCGGATGCCGTCGTGCTTGTCGCCGATGAGCCAGCCCTTGGCGGGGTGGCGGTCGCCGAAGGTCATCTCGCAGGTGTTGGAGGCCTTCAGGCCCATCTTGTGCTCGACGTTGGTGGCGTAGACGCCGTTGCGCTCGCCCAGCTCGCCGGTCTCGAAGTCGAAGAGGTACTTGGGGACGAGGAAGAGCGAGAGCCCCTTGGTGCCGGGACCGGCACCCTCGGGCCGCGCGAGCACGTAGTGGAGGATGTTCTCCTCCATGTCGTGCTCACCGGACGTGATGAAGCGCTTGACGCCCTCGATGTGCCAGGAGCCGTCCTCCTGCTGGACCGCCTTGGTGCGGCCGGCGCCCACGTCCGAGCCGGCGTCCGGCTCGGTGAGGACCATGGTGGAGCCCCACTGCTTCTCCACGGCGATCTTCGCGATGTGCTTCTGCACGTCGTTGCCCTCGTCGAAGAGGATGCCCGCGAAGGCCGGGCCGGAGGAGTACATCCACACGGCCGGGTTGGCGCCGAGGATCAGCTCCGCGTAGGCCCAGATCAGGGAGCGGGGCGAGGTGGTGCCGCCGATCTCCTCGGGCAGGCCGAGCCGCCAGTACTCGGAGTCCATGAAGGCCTTGTAGCTCTTCTTGAAGGACGCCGGGACCGGAGCGGTGTTCGTCTCGGGGTCGAAGACCGGCGGGTTGCGGTCGGCGTCCGCGAAGGACTCCGCCAGCTCGTTCTCCGAGAGGCGGGTCAGCTCCTCCAGGATGCTCTTCGCGGTCTCGACGTCCATCTCCGCGAACGGCCCGGTCCCGTACAGCTTGTCGCGCCCGAGTACTTCGAAGAGGTTGAACTCGATGTCGCGCAGATTCGACTTGTAGTGCCCCATGGCGACGGCTCCGTTAAGAGTTCGGCGAGGCACTTGGTTCCTCGCGCTAGTTCACGTACCAACAAGTAGCTACGATGATGCTACCCGTCGGTAATAAGTCGCAACCCCGATCCGGCCATCTGTGACCGAGCCCTCGTGCGGGGTCAGTACTCTTTGTGCCATGTACGGCTACGACCAGAACGCTGGTGCCCAGCAGCAGTACGGCGTCCCGCCGCAGCAGCCCATGGCCGGCGGTGTGGGCGGGTACGGCCAGCAGCCGCCGCTGTACCCCGAGCCGTCCCCGCCGTCCCTCGCGGACGCGGTGCGTGCCTTCACCACGGGGCAGCTGTCGGCGGAGGACTTCCAGCAGGTCTTCGCCACGTCCAAGGTCTACTGCCCGCGCGGCGACAACCCCGGGTTCCTCGCCCTGCACAACACCCAGCAGCCGGTGATCCCCATGTTCACCACGCTCAAGGAACTGCGGCGGTACGCGGGCAAGGAGTCCAAGTACTTCGTCATCACCGGCGCGGAGGTCCTCGACCTGCTGCCGACCGGGTACGGGTTCGTCCTCGACATGGAGGGGGAGCACCGGATCGTGTTCGACGCGAAGGCCGTGGAGCAGATGGTCGAGTTCGCGATGCGGCGGATGTACGGGTAGATCCTGGTGGGCCTGGTGGGCCTGCTATCTCGGCAGCCGTAGTGCCAGGCCGTCCAGTACGACGTCCAGGGCTGCCGCGAACTTCGCCTCCCTCAGGGCCGCCGGGTCCGGCATGGCCGCTTCCTCCGTCTCGGCGTAGCCCTGGGCCAGATGGCCGTGGGGGCCGTGGCCTGCTGGACCGCGGGCAGGAGGCGGGCGATGAGGCCCGACTCGGAGTCGCCGGAGCGGGCGACCGTGGTGAGCCAGGCGGCCTCCGTGGTGCTCATGCCGATCACCTACGACAGCACCGCGTCGATCGCGGTGGCGGGATCCGGGAAACCGGCGGCCGTGAACGGGGCCGCCAGCCGCTCCGAGTAGGACATGAGGCCCGAGGGGACGCCGGAGCAGGCGAGGCACTCGATCGCCGCAGCCATCGCCCTGAAGGACCCGGGTCCGGTGGCGGCGGCCCGCGAGGCCTTCACCCCCTCCATGTCGACGACCTTCACGGTCAGTGCGGTCGGCGTTCTGGCGGCGGCACTGCTGGTGATGCGGGAGGGCCGGCCGGCACCGGAGAAGGCTGCCGAGAGGGAACCGGAACTCGCCGCCTGACCTCTTCAGGGGGTGCGAGGTCTCGGAGAAGCCTGGAGGGAATGCCCTCCGGGCTTCTGCCGTTAGAGGTGGCAGAAAGTTCAACGCTCAACTAAACTCGATCCACAAGGAGGTACCGACATGCCTGCAGTGACTGTCGACAACCCGCTGACCCTGCCGCGCGTGGCCGCGACGGCGGACGCGGTGGCCCGTCCCGTCCTCGGCGTGACGACCGCGCCGAGTGGCTTCGAGGGTGAGGGGTTCCCGGTGCGCAGGGCGTTCGCCGGGATCCATTACCGGCACCTCGACCCGTTCATCATGATGGATCAGATGGGCGAGGTGGAGTACGCGCCGGGCGAGCCCAAGGGCACGCCCTGGCACCCCCACCGCGGCTTCGAGACCGTCACGTACATCATCGACGGGATCTTCGACCACCAGGACTCCCAGGGTGGTGGCGGCACCATCACCAACGGCGACACCCAGTGGATGACGGCCGGCTCGGGTCTTCTCCACATCGAGGCGCCGCCGGAGGCGCTCGTCACGTCCGGCGGTCTCTTCCACGGCCTCCAGCTGTGGGTGAACCTGCCTGCCAAGGACAAGATGATGGCGCCGCGCTACCAGGACATCCGGGGCGGCAACGTGCAGCTGCTGTCGACGCCGGACGGCGGCGCGCTGCTCCGCGTCATCGCCGGTGAGCTGGACGGGCACGCTGGTCCCGGCATCACCCACACGCCGATCACCATGATCCACGCGACCGTGGCGCCGGGTGCCGAGATCACCCTTCCGTGGCGTGAGGACTTCAACGGTCTGGCGTACGTGCTGGCGGGCCGCGGTTCGGTGGGTGCGGAGCGCAGGCCGATCCAGCTGGGCCAGACGGCGGTCTTCGGGGCCGGTGGCTCCCTGACGGTCCGCGCGGACGAGAAGCAGGACTCCCACACGCCGGACATGGAGGTCGTGCTCCTCGGCGGACAGCCCATCCGTGAGCCGATGGCCCACTACGGCCCGTTCGTCATGAACACCCGTGAGGAACTCCAGCAGGCGTTCGACGACTTCCAGAAGGGGCGTCTGGGGACGATCCCGGCCGTGCACGGGATGTCTGAGGGCGGCCTGTAAGGCCAGGACGCCCAGCCGGGCCGACAAGACCTCAAGCCGCAGATTCCGTCTGCGGCTTCAGGCCGCGTCTTCGGGCTTCTCCCAGGTGGTGACATCCATGGTGACGGACGACAGGCCGCCGACGTAGTTCACGTCGTTCGTCTGCCAGCCGAGGACGGTGATGGCGGCGACCCGGTTCTCGTCGGTGAGCACGCAGGCCGTGAGCCCCTTGCGGATGTTCTTCTGGTCGATGGCGAACCCGAAGTCGGTGGCCGCGGCGCAGCTCTCGGCGGTCGCGGGGCCGTTGACGGCGGCGAGGTCGCCGTTCTCGCCGACGATGGTGTAGCCGTCGTGGGCGTTCGCCGGCAAGGAGAAGATGATGTCGGACGAGCCGTTGATGAAGTCCAGATCCACGTTGGCCCCGGATCGCAGGACGACCTTGCGGTGCTCCCGTACCGCCGCCGCCTGCGCGCCTGCTGCCTGAGTGACCTCCGGCGCCGGGGACGTCGGCGGCGCGGAATTCGGCGGCGTCGACGTGTCGGTGCCGACTCCGTTCGAAGTGGCGATCGTGCTCGGTGTCCCGCTGCCACCGCTCGAGTTGCCCTGACTCTGACCGGTCAGCGCCAGGTAGGTCGCCGAGCCGGCCGCGGTCAGCACCGCGAGGGCGATCAGGGCTTTGGTCGAACCCTTGAACGAGAATCCGCCGGTCCCCAGCTTGATGTGGTTGGAGGGGTCACGTTGGGCGCCTTCGTACGACATGGAGAACGAGGACCCCTTGCCACGGTCCTTCGAGGATGCGGGCTTGCCCATGCGACTTCCTTGCGTGCGGTCGGATCGCGGCCAGGGCACTCATCGTGCAGGGGGTCCGGTAGCCGTCGCCGCCAGTCGCTCGGTGCACACCCGAAAGGGTGACGACGTGGCGAGCATTGACGCGTTCTACGCGGAGGGCTCGCCCGAGGACTCGTAGAGCTCGAACCAGATGCTCTTGCCCTCGCCCTGGGGGTCGACCCCCCACGCGTCCGCCAGCAGTTCGATCAGCATCACGCCGCGGCCCGAGGAGGCCAGTTCGCCGGGGCGGCGCTTGTGCGGGAGCTCGTCGCTGGTGTCGGTGACCTGGATCCGCATCCGGCGCTCGCCCGTCTCCCCGCGGACCTCCGCGAGCAGCAGCGCGTCGGCGTCGGTGTGGACGAGGACGTTGGTCAGCATCTCGGACAGCAGCAGGACCGCCGAGTCGACCTGGTCGGCGGAGGTCCAGTCGTGCAGCAGTTCGCGCAGTTGCTGACGCGCCACCCCGACCCGTTTGGGTTCCGCCTGGGCCACCGAGAGCATGGTGCGGCGGACGGTCGGCGCCGCCACGGCCGTGTCCCCGCTGCGGGCCCCGCCGTGCCGGCACAGCAGCAGGACCGCGATGTCGTCCTCGCGGCGGTCCACGAGGGGACCGGTGGTGTGGTGGGAGGAGGGGCCGTGCACGGCCTGGACCAGGGCGTCGGCGAGTTCCTCCATGTCGCCGTCGTGGGACTCCAGGATGCCGCGGATGCGCTTCCAGCCGGTCTCGAAGTCGTGGCCGCCGGTCTCGATCAGTCCGTCGGTGCACAGCAGCAGGGTTTCGCCGGGCTCCAGGTCGATACGGGTCGTGGGGTAGTCGGCGTCCGGGTCGATGCCCAGCGGGAGGCCGCCGTCCGTGCGGCGGGCCAGAACGGTGCCGTCGGCCTTGCGGGTCGCCGGTTCGGGATGGCCTGCCCGGGCCACTTCCAGGACGCCGGTCACCGGGTCGACCTCGACGTACAGGCAGGTCGCGAAGCGCGTGTCGGAGGGGTCGTCGACGCCGTACGTCATGCCGTTGAGGAAGCGTGAGGCGCGGGAGAGGACCGCGTCCGGGCGGTGGCCCTCGGCGGCGTAGGCGCGCAGGGCGATGCGGAGCTGGCCCATCAGGCCCGCCGCCCGTACGTCATGACCCTGCACGTCCCCGATGACCAGGGCGAAGCGGCCTCCCCCGGACTCCTTGCGGGAGGTGCCGCCGGGCAGCGGGATCATGTCGTACCAGTCGCCGCCGACCTGGAGGCCGCCGCCGGTGGGGACGTAGCGGGCGGCGACGGTCATGCCGGGTATCTCGGGGCCGAGGGTGGGGAGCATCGAGCGCTGGAGTCCGTCGGTCAGCTCGCGCTCCGACTCGGCAAGACCCGCGCGGGACAGGGCCTGCGCCAGCATGCGTGCCACCGTGGTGAGGACCGAGCGCTCGTCGGGTGTGAACGCGACCGGGTAGGCGAAGCCCGCCATCCACGCGCCCATCGTGCGGCCGGCCACCGTCAGCGGCAGGAACGCCCAGGACTGCCGGTCGAAGTGCTGGGCGAGCGGCCAGGTGACCGGGTAGCGGGAGCGGTAGGCCTCCGGGCTGGAGAGATAGACGGCACGGCCGCTGCGCACGACCTCGGCGGCCGGGTAGTCCGTCTCCAGGGACATGTGGGAGAAGGGGTTCTCGTCACCGGGCCGCTGGCCGTGGTGGCCGATGATCGTCAGACGGTCGCCCTCGACGCCGAAGACGGCCAGGCCGTCGGGGCTGAAGCCCGGCATGGACAGGCCCGCGGCCACCCGCAGCACCTCGGCGGTGGAGCGGGCCTCGGCCAGGGCGCGGCCCGCGTCCAGCAGGAAGGCCTCGCGGGAGCGGCGCCAGTCACCGGTGACGGCGGTGCGACCGGCGGGGGTGCCGGGGGTCGGCTCGGTGACCTCTTGAAGGGTGCCGATCAGTTGGAACGACTTCTTTTCCCTGTCGTACGACGGCTTGGAGCGGCTGCGTACGGTTCGGGTGACGAGGCCCCGCTCGTCCATGATCCTGATCCGGACCTCGGCGAGCGTGTCCTCGGCGACGGCGAGTCCGACGACGCTGATGATCTCGTTCCAGTCGACCGGGTGCAGACGGGCCCTGGCCTGGGCCTCCGTGAGGGTGGCCGGTGCGGGGGGCAGGCCGAGCAGCCGAGCGGCCTCGGCATCGACCGTGACCAGTTCGGTGGCGGTGTCCCAGTGCCACAGGCCGGTCGCGAGGGCGGTGAGGACGTCCCCCACGGCGGGCAGGGGCTCACCAGTGTGCATTGCCCCACTTTAAGAACAGGAGATCCGGGAGTGCCACTGTTGGCCGAGTCGTAATGATGGGGAGGCGATCTCGGGGCCCCGGTAGGCTGGGGGTGTTTCACGTGAAACACCCCCCGATCCGCGAAGGCTGGATGAACGACGATGCATCGGTACAGGTCCCACACCTGCGGCGAGCTCCGCTCCTCTGACGTCGGCACCGACGTCCGACTGAGTGGCTGGCTGCACAATCGGCGCGACCTGGGCGGCATCCTCTTCATCGATCTGCGTGATCACTACGGCATCACGCAGCTGGTCGCCCGCCCGGGCACGCCCGCGTACGAGGCCCTCGACAAGCTGACCAAGGAGTCCACGGTCCGCGTCGACGGCAAGGTCGTCTCCCGCGGCACCGAGAACGTCAACGCGGACCTGCCCACCGGTGAGATCGAGGTCGAGGTCGGCGAGGTCGAGCTGCTCGGCGCGGCCGCCCCGCTGCCGTTCACGATCAACACCGAGGACGGGGTCAACGAGGAGCGGCGCCTGGAGTACCGCTTCCTCGACCTGCGTCGCGAGCGCATGCACAAGAACATCATGCTGCGGTCGTCGGTGATCGCCTCGATCCGCTCGAAGATGGTCGCCCTCGGCTTCAACGAGATGGCCACCCCCATCCTGTCCGCGACCTCTCCCGAGGGCGCCCGTGACTTCGTGGTCCCCTCGCGGCTGAACCCGGGCAAGTTCTACGCCCTCCCGCAGGCGCCGCAGCAGTTCAAGCAGCTGCTGATGATCTCCGGCTTCGACCGCTACTTCCAGATCGCGCCCTGCTTCCGGGACGAGGACGCGCGCGCGGACCGGTCGCCGGGCGAGTTCTACCAGCTCGACGTCGAGATGAGCTTCGTCGAGCAGGAGGACGTCTTCCAGCCGATCGAGAAGCTCATGACCGAGCTGTTCGAGGAGTTCGGCAACGGCCGTCACGTCACGTCCCCCTTCCCGCGGATCCCGTTCCGCGAGGCGATGCTGAAGTACGGCTCCGACAAGCCGGACCTGCGCGCGCAGCTGGAACTCGTCGACATCACCGACGTCTTCGAGGGCTCGGAGTTCAAGGCGTTCGCCGGCAAGCACGTGCGGGCGCTGGCGGTGCCGGACGTCTCCGCTCAGCCGCGGAAGTTCTTCGACCAGCTCGGTGACTACGCCGTCTCGCAGGGGGCCAAGGGCCTGGCCTGGGTGCGGGTGGCCGAGGACGGTTCGCTGTCCGGCCCGATCGCGAAGTTCCTCACCGAGGAGAACGTCGCCGAGCTGACCAAGCGTCTGTCGCTGGCCGCCGGTCACGCCGTGTTCTTCGGCGCGGGCGAGTTCGACGAGGTCTCGAAGATCATGGGCGCGGTCCGCGTCGAAGCCGCCAAGCGTGCCGGGCACTTCGAGGAGAACGTCTTCCGGTTCTGCTGGATCGTCGACTTCCCGATGTACGAGAAGGACGAGGAGACGGGCGCGATCGACTTCTCGCACAACCCGTTCTCCATGCCGCAGGGCGGTCTCGAGGCCCTGGAGACCCAGGACCCGCTGGACATCCTCGGCTGGCAGTACGACATCGTCTGCAATGGCGTCGAGCTGTCCTCCGGCGCGATCCGGAACCACGAGCCCGACATCATGTTGAAGGCCTTCGAGATCGCGGGCTACGACCGTGAGACCGTCGAGGAGAAGTTCGCGGGCATGCTGCGCGCCTTCCGCTTCGGCGCCCCGCCGCACGGCGGCATCGCCCCCGGCGTCGACCGCATCGTCATGCTCCTCGCGGACGAGCCCAACATCCGCGAGACCATCTCCTTCCCGCTCAACGGCAACGCCCAGGACCTGATGATGGGCGCGCCCACGGAGCTGGAGGAGGCCCGGCTGAGGGAGCTGCACCTGTCGGTGCGCAAGCCGCAGCCGAAGTAGGCGTCAGGCAGGGCGAGAAGGGCTCGGAACCGGTGCCGGTTCCGAGCCCCGAACACGTACGAGGCGCCCGGGACCGTGTGGTCCCGGGCGCTCTGTGTACGGTGCCGCCGGCGGCGAACCCCTCCGCTAGGAAAGGGACTTGTAGCCCTGCCAGCCGGTCGAGATCTTCGCCCGTGCCCCGAACGACCCCTTGCCGTCACCGTTGTTGCGCCACAGCACACCGCCGGTGTCGCGGGAGACGAGGTCCGCCTTGCCGTCGCCGGTGATGTCCCCGACGCCGACGACGACGTTGTAGGAGCCACCCCAGTTGGTGAAAAGCTTCACGCGGGCCTTGAAGGCGCCGCTGCCGGTGCCGTCGTAGCGGTAGAGGGTGTTGGACGCGTCCTGGGCGAGCAGGTCGCCGATGCCGTCGCCGTTGAGGTCGCCGGCGCCGACGATCTTCTTGTAGCCCTTCCAGTTGTCGTAGAGCTTCACGCGGGCGGAGAGCTTGCCGGTGCTGGTGCCCTGGTAGAGGTAGACCGTGCCGGTGGAGGCGTTGCGCGCGACGAGGTCCGGGCGGCCGTCGCCGCTGAGGTCCCCGGGCGAGGTCAGGACGTCGTACTGGTTCCAGCCGCTGGTGCCGAGTGAGGTGTACGACGTCGACGGCTTGACCGCCGTCCCGCAGCCGGGCTTGTACAGGCGCAGGGCGCCGCTGCTCAGCCGGACCAGGACGTCGTTGCAGCGGTCGCCGCTCAGGTCGCCGAAGGGAATCGCCTTGATGGTGGTGGGCCAGCCGCTGCCGCTGACCTTGGTCGAGAGGGCTCCCGTGGAGGCCTTGCCCATCTGGAAGGTGAGCGCGCCCGAGGAGTTGAGGGTGAGGAGGTCGCCCGTGCCGTCGGGGGTGGCCGAGGCGCCGCCGAAGTCACGGGCGACGGCCGCGCCGCCGGTGACGGTGACCGTGCCGGAGGCGAGCTTCACGGGTGAAGCAGCGTCCTCCTGGGTGGCCCTGAGAGTCCAGGTCAGGGGGCCGTTGGCAGCGTAATCACCTGCTGTCGCACGGCCGTTCCAGCTCGCGGTGACGCTCAGGCCGGTCGTCGAGCCGGTGAGTGTCCGGACGGTCCGGCCGGCCCTGTCGGTGAGCGTCACGGACCAGGACGAGGTGGGCCTGCTCACCGTCCAGGTGGGCGCCCAGGCGTTGCTCGTGGTAGTGGTGCCCTTGAGCGGGGCGGTCGCCGGGACGCTCGAACCACTGACGGCGAGCGCGGGCCAGGCGGTACGGCTGCCGAACAGGTGCCAGTTCGAGCTGTTGCTCGTGGCGCCGGACCAGACGGCACTGGCACGGCCGTCCTCACCGACACTGACTTGGCCGAGGACGTAGGCGAACGACGAACCCGGCAGCGCGGTCGGGCTGCTCCACGCACCGTCGCGGCGCACCGACTCCACCAGCGCGCGCTGGCCACTGACGGTCTGCGGCCACAGGGCGTGCACGGTGCCGTCGTCGGCGATATCGGCGTCCCAGGCTTCCGGGACATAGGACGTGGACAGCGTCTGCACGGCCGACCAGGTGCCGGTGGCGGCGTCGCGGGTGGCGGTGCGGGTGCCGAAGGTCGTGGTGTAGTCGACCCAGACGAGGGTGACGTCGCCGTCGGGCGCGATGAGCGGCTCGGGCGTGCCGGCGAGGTCGTCGGTGGCGGTGACCGTCTCGGGAGCGGCCCAGGCGCCGTCGGCGGACCGCGCGGCGGTGAGGATCGACTGGTCCTCGGACTCGTCGGTGCCCTCGTACGCGACGGTCACGGTGCCGTCGTCGGCCGCACTGACCTCGGGGTCGCTGATCGACTGGTAGCTCGGGGTCGCGGCGGCGGGCGCGGTCCACGTGGTGGCGCCGGGCGCGCGCGAGACCGTGCGCACCGAGGCGGACGGGCCGTCGGTCTGCTTCCACACCACGACGACAGTGCCGTCGGAGGTGACGGCGACGCTCGGCGAGTGGGCGCTGTCGGCGCCGTCCGCGACCGTGTCGCTGAGCTGTGCGGGTGCCGACCAGGTGCCGTCGGCGCTGCGGGTGCGGGTGTACACCTCCCACGGAGAGCCGCCGGAGTCGGTGCGCACGCTCCAGACCGCGGTGAGTGTGCCGTCGGGTGCCTCTGCGAGGTCGATGCCGCCGTCGCCCCAGGCCGTGTCGGTGCCGACGAGTTCGACGGGCGTGGACCAGTCCGAGTGGTCGGCGGAGAGCATGGAGGTGACGACCCGGCTGTCGAAGGGTCCGGCGCCGGGCGAGGTCTCGTCCGGGTACTCCGTCCACACCGCGGTGACCGTGCCGTCGGCGGAGGTGTGCAGCTTGACGCCGCCGCCCTCGTCCGGGGTGGTGGTGAGCAGGGCCGGCGTGCCCCAGGTGTCGCTGCCGGCGGGGCGGACTGCGGCGTAGAGCTTGCGCTCGGTGCTGTCCGTGTCCGCGAACTGGTTCCACACCGCGACGGCGGATCCGTCGGCGGCGGTGACCAGGTCCTTGACGTAGGTGTCGGTGTCGGCGCCGGTGACGGCGGTGGCCGAGGTCCACGGGACGGCCGGGGCCGCCACGGCCGAGGTCGTCGGAAGTACGGCGCCGCCCGCCAGAGCCAGTGTCACCGACGAGATCGCGACTGCCAGACGGCGGCGCGACAGGGCGTATCTGCCCATGTGGGTTTCCCTCCCCGCGAGGGCCCCCGCCCTCGCACAAGTGATCGGACGCTATCAGCGTCAGGGCCGGTCGCGGCGGGTGGGGCGGCGGCCCGGAAAATTCTTTCCCGGACACGGCAACCCCCTTGACCCCGGCGGCTACTTGAGGACGGAAGCGCCTTCACCGGTGCTCCACGAAACGCACATGTCCCACCGCCGCTCGTAAGGAACTCCCCGTGGCCTCTGCCTCCCACCGCCGGTCCCTCCGCAACCGCCGCACCCTGGTCGTCTCCGCCGCCGTGGTGGCCGCGGGCGTCGGCGCCGGTGCCGTCGTGATGAACGCGAACGCCCAGGCCGTGGACCTGTACCACCAGACGCTCGCCGCGAAGGACGGCTGGGCGTCCTCCGGCGCGGGCACGACCGGTGGCACCAAGGCCGACTCCGCGCACACCTTCACCGTCTCCACGCGGGCGCAGCTCGTGAAGGCGCTGGGGTCCGCGTCCGACACCACCCCGCGGATCATCAAGGTCAAGGGCACGATCGACGCCAACACCGACGACGCCGGCAAGAAGCTGACGTGCGCCAACTACGCGTCGGGGACGGGCTATTCGCTGATGTCGTACCTGAAGGCGTTCGACCCGGCGACCTACGGCCGTTCGAAGCTGCCGTCGGGCACGCAGGAGACCGCGCGGGCCGCCGCGCAGAAGAAGCAGGCCGCGAACATCGTCTTCAAGGTGCCCGCCAACACGTCGATCGTGGGCGTGCCGGGCACGAAGGCCGGGATCTCCGGCGGCATGCTCCAGATCCAGAACGTCAACAACGTCATCGTCCGCAACCTCGCCTTCTCCGCGACCGAGGACTGCTTCCCGCAGTGGGACCCGACGGACGGCGACACGGGCAACTGGAACTCCAACTACGACTCGGTGACCCTGCGCGGCGCGACCCACGTCTGGGCGGACCACAACTCGTTCACCGACGCGCCGCACCTGGACTCCACGAACCCGAAGTACTTCGGCCGTGAGTACCAGATCCACGACGGGGAGCTGGACATCACCAAGAGCTCGGACCTGGTGACCGTCTCCCGCAACCAGTTCACCAGCCACGACAAGACGATGCTGATCGGCAGCAGCGACAGCGAGCCGAGCGGCAAGCTGCGGGTGTCGATCCACCACAACGTGTGGAAGGGAATCGTCCAGCGGGCGCCGCTGTCCCGCGTCGGCCAGATCCACATCTACGACAACTTCTACGACGTGACGACGCTGAACGGCTACGCGCTGCAGTACAGCATCAACTCCCGTGCCAAGGCCCAGGTCGTCGCGGCGGACAACTACTGGAAGGTTCCGTCCACGGTGAAGGTGTCGAAGCTCCTGAGCGGTGACGGCACGGGCGCGATCGCGGGCTCCGGCAACCAGGTCAACGGCACGGTGACGGACCTGGTCGCCGCGTACAACGCCGCGTCGTCCAAGGACCTGAAGACGACGGTCAACTGGACCCCGACCCTGACGGCGGGCCTGGAGTCGTCGGCCTCCGCGGTGAAGAACCTGCCGACGGCGCTGGCCACGACGACCGGGGCGGGCGTGCTCCAGTAGCACCACAGACGCGCGAGGGCCGGGTGACCACGAGCCCCCGGCCCTCGCGCACCGAGGTGGTACCCGGCCGCACCGCTCAGGTGTCGTAGGTCCCGTCCCACGGTTCCGCGAAGGCGAGGCGGTCCGGGTAGAGCTCCGCCCACTGCTCGCCCTCGTCCTCGCGGATCACCAGGCCGAACCGGACGCCTTCGTGGGTGACGCTGAAGGGGCGGATCGCGATGTCCGTGTAGGAGCGGCGGGGCAGGCTGCGGAGCAGGGTCGCCCGGTGGACCTGGGCGCGGGTGAGGGGCGAGGCGTCGCCGCTCGGGTCGCGCTGCTGCTCCCCCCAGGTGCCGGCGCACCAGATGTCCGAGTCGCGGTAATTGCCCTCCGCGTCGAAGGTGTGCAGCACCGCATAGAGGCGTTTCTGTTCTTCCCAGCCTTCCTCGAGGTGGAATCCCTCGGGGAAGGCATAGGTGATCGACGCCAGGAACTGACCCTCCGCGTACCGCCCGATCGTCTCGGTGCGGTGCCTCGGCTCGTAGGCGACAGGAATGACACCGGGCACGGCCATGGCGCAAACCATACGGCTTGGCGCGGACACGGCGATGCCCGGGTCGGTATCCGGACTGCCCGGAAACTGCTCCGGGATCACTCCGGGAGCACTCCGTGACTACTCCGGGGAGCCGCCGAAACGCTCCTTGTACGTCTCCAGGTCCTCGTCCGTCAGCTTGGCGAAGAGGACCGGGGGGACGATGAAGGGGGTGCCGGGGGTGAGGGCGGTGAGGGCGCGGGCCTCGTCGGCGGTGACCCAGGAGGCGGTGTCGCCCTCCAGGGAGAACGCCTCACGCATGGCCTTCGCCGTCGCCGGGATGAACGGCTCCGAGACCACCGCGTACAGGTGGATCAGGTTCATCGCGGTACGCAGGGTCAGCGCGGCGCCGTCCTTGTCGGTCTTGATCTCCAGCCAGGGGGCCTTCTCCTCCAGGTAGGAGTTGCCCGCCGACCACAGGGCGCGCAGCGCCGCCGCCGCCTTGCGGAACTGGAGCGCCTCCATCTGGGACTCGTACTCCGCGAGGAGCCCGGCGATCTGCTCACCGAGCCGCGTCTCCGCCTCACCGGGCTCACCGCCCGCCGGGACCTCCTCGCCGAAGCGCTTCTTCGAGAAGGACAGGACGCGGTTGACGAAGTTGCCGAGGGTGTCGGCGAGGTCCTTGTTCACCGTCGAGGTGAAGTGCTCCCAGGTGAAGGACGAGTCGTCCGACTCGGGGGCGTTGGCGATCAGGAAGTAGCGCCAGTAGTCGGCCGGGAGGATGTCCAGGGCCTGGTCGGTGAAGACGCCGCGCTTCTGGGACGTGGAGAACTTCCCGCCGTAGTACGTCAGCCAGTTGAACGCCTTGACGTAGTCGACCTTCTTCCACGGCTCGCGCACACCGAGCTCGGTGGCCGGGAACATCACCGTGTGGAAGGGGACGTTGTCCTTCGCCATGAACTCGGTGTAGCGGACGGTGTCGTCCGCCTCGTACCACCAGGACTTCCAGTCCCGGTTCTCCGGGTCTGTGTCTCGCGCAGCGTCTGCCCACTCCTTCGTCGCGCCGATGTACTCGATCGGAGCGTCGAACCAGACGTAGAAGACCTTGCCCTCCGCCGCCAGCTCCGGCCAGGTGTCGGACGGGACGGGGACGCCCCAGTCCAGGTCACGGGTGATCGCGCGGTCGTGCAGGCCCTCGGTCAGCCACTTGCGGGCGATGGAGGAGGCCAGCTGCGGCCAGTCGTCCTCGTGCCGGGAGACCCACTCCTCGACCTCGTGCTGGAGCTTGGACTGGAGGAGGAAGAGGTGCTTGGTCTCGCGGACCTCCAGGTCGGTGGAGCCGGAGATCGCCGAGCGCGGGTTGATCAGATCGGTGGGGTCGAGGACCCGGGTGCAGTTCTCGCACTGGTCGCCGCGGGCCTTGTCGTAGCCGCAGTGGGGGCAGGTGCCCTCGACGTAGCGGTCCGGGAGGAAGCGGCCGTCGGTCGGGGAGTACACCTGGCGGATCGCCCGCTCCTCGATGAACCCGTTCTCGTTGAGGCGGCGCGCGAAGTGCTGGGTGATCTCGACGTTCTGCTCGCTGGAGCTGCGGCCGAAGTAGTCGAAGGCCAGCGCGAAGCCGTCGTAGACCGCCTTCTGCGCGTCGTGCGCCTGCGCGCAGAACTCGGCGACCGGGAGCCCCTGCTCCTTCGCGGCCAGCTCCGCCGGGGTGCCGTGTTCGTCCGTCGCGCAGATGTAGAGGACGTCGTGGCCGCGCTGGCGCAGGTAACGGGAGTAGACGTCCGCCGGGAGCATGGACCCCACCATGTTGCCCAGGTGCTTGATCCCGTTGATGTACGGAAGGGCGCTGGTGATGAGGTGTCGAGCCATCGGGGGCTGCTCCCAGGTCGCTGCCGGCTGCGGGGCCGGGCTGTCGTACGAACTCTGAAATCGTAGTCGACCGGGAGGATTGCCAGGACCGGTGGTATATATCTGATTCAGGTCGTCTATATATGGGAGGTCCGTCATGTCGAAGCTGCTCATCGAGGTCGACGACGAGGCTCTGGCGGAAGCCCAGGTCCTGCTCGGCACGAAGACCAAGAAGGACACCGTCAACACCGCGCTGCTGGAAGTCGCCAAGCGGCGCAGCCGGGCCATAGCGCTGGCCAAGCTCCGTGAGAGGGGGGCGCGCGGCGACTTCGACATCCTCCTGGACAAGAGGAACTACCGACGATGAGCGATGTCTCGTATCTGGTCGACACCTCGGCTGCCGTGCGCCTGCTCAGCAGCGATGCGTACGACGAGCAGTGGGGGCAACTGCTCGACAACGGACTGGTCGCGCTCTGCGATCTGACCGAGTTGGAGATCCTCTTCTCCGCGCGCGGCCGAGCGGACCGGGAAGGCATCCAGGAGGAACTGCGGCAACTGTTCAGCTGGACCCTCATGCCCGACGGCATCTACCAGCGTGCCCGCGAGGTTCAGCAACTCCTCACCGACAACGGGGAGTACCGTTCCGCCGGACCGGTCGACCTGCTCCTCGCCGCCACGGCCGAGCTGTCGGGCCTGACCCTGCTCCACCACGACCGGGACTTCGAGACGATCGCCGGTCGTACGGGCCAGTCGACCTCCTGGCTGGCCGAGCCCGAGTCCTGAGCCACTATGCGCTCGGCTTCTCCTCCAGGCGAGGGAAGAGCACCGCGCCCTTTGTGACGGTCGCACCGGGGCGGAGCCGGCCCCACTCGCCCGCTTCCTGGGCCTTCTGGTCCGCGAGGGCGCCCAGGGACGCCTCCGCGCCGAGGGAGTCCCAGAGTCTGCGGGAGGTGTCCGGCATGACCGGGTGGAGGAGGACCGCCACCGCGCGGAGCGACTCCGCGGCGGTGTAGAGGATGGTCGCAAGGCGCGCCCGGCCCTCCGGTGAGCCGTCCTTGGCCACCTTCCACGGCTCCTGCTCCGTGAGGTAGCCGTTGACCTGCCTCACGAAGTCGAAGACCGCGAGGATTCCGCCCTGGAAGTCCAGGTCGTCACCGATGCGCCGGTCGGCTTCGGTGGCGGCTCGCGCCAGCCCGGCCTGGATCGCCTTCTCCGCGTCGCCCGGGGCCGAGGGCTCGGGCAGTACGCCGCCGAAGTACTTGCCGACCATCGCGGCCACGCGTGACGCGAGGTTGCCGTAGTCGTTCGCCAGCTCGCTCGTATAGCGGGCGGAGAAGTCCTCCCAGGAGAACGAGCCGTCCTGGCCGAAGGCGATCGCGCGCAGGAAGTACCAGCGGTACGCGTCCACGCCGAAGTGGGAGGTCAGGTCCTGGGGTTTGATGCCCGTCAGGTTCGACTTGGACATCTTCTCGCCGCCGACCATCAGCCAGCCGTTGGCCGCTATCTTCCCGGGCAGCGGGAGGCCCTGTGCCATCAGCATCGCGGGCCAGATGATCGCGTGGAAGCGGAGGATGTCCTTGCCGACGAGGTGGACGTCGGCGGGGAAAGTGCTCTCGAACTTCGCTGGGTTCTCGTTGTAGCCGACCGCCGTCGCGTAGTTCAGCAGGGCGTCGATCCAGACGTAGATGACGTGCTTGTCGTCGAAGGGGACCGGGACGCCCCAGTCGAAGGTGGAGCGCGAGATGGAGAGGTCCTGGAGGCCCTGGCGTACGAAGTTCACGACCTCGTTGCGTGCCGACTCGGGCTGGATGAAGTCCGGGTTCGCCTCGTAGTGAGCGAGGAGCCGGTCGCCGTACCGGCTCAGCCTGAAGAAGTAGTTCTCCTCCTTGAGGAGCTCCACCGGCCTCTTGTGGATGGCGCACAGCTGCGTGCCGTCCTCGGCCTCGATGAGGTCGCCGGGCAGCTTGTACTCCTCGCAGCCGACGCAGTACGGGCCCTCGTAGCCGCCCTGGTAGATCTCGCCCTTGTCATGGAGGTCCTGGACGAACTCCTGGACACGGTCCGTGTGGCGCTTCTCGGTCGTGCGGAGGAAATCGTCGTTCGCGATCTCCAGGTGCTCCCAGAGGGGCTTCCATGCCTCCCCCACGAGCTTGTCGCACCACTCCTGCGGGCTGACGCCGTTCGCCTCGGCGGTCCGCATGATCTTCTGGCCGTGCTCGTCGGTGCCGGTGAGGAACCACACCCTCTCGCCGCGCTGACGGTGCCAGCGGGTGAGCACGTCGCCGGCGACGGTCGTATAGGCGTGGCCCAGGTGAGGAGCGTCGTTGACGTAGTAGATGGGGGTGGAGACGTAGTACGTCATGGGCGGAAGCGTACTGGCGGTACGGGAACGGGGCCCGGTGATTTCCGGGCCCCGTGATGGTGGTCGTACCGGTTACTACGGGCGCCAGTTCGCCAGGATGCCCTCGTAGATCTCCGCGTCCGTGAGTTCCTTCGGGGTCTCGCCCGCGAGGAAGTGGGACGTGTTCGCGAGCTTGAGCTTGCGGAGGTAGTCGAAGGCCTTGTTCTCCGGGTCACCGAAGGCGACGAAGGAGAAGAAGACGTTGGGGTGGGTCTTCGCCGCCTCCGTGAGGGCCTGGGTGGCGGGGGTCTTCGCGTCCGGGGCGCCGTCGGTCTGGAAGACGACCAGGGCGGGGGTGTCCGGGGACTCCTTGGTGTGGTGCGCGAGGACTTCCTCGACGGCCGCGTGGTAGCTGGTACGGCCCATGCGGCCGAGGCCGGCGTGGAGTTCGTCGATCTTGTTCTCGTGGTCGGTGAGGGTGAGCTCGCCGGTGCCGTCGAGTTCGGTGGAGAAGAAGACGACGTGGACCTTGGACTCGGGGTCCAGGTGGGCGGCGAGGGCGAGGGTCTGCTCACCGAGGGCCTGGGCGGAGCCGTCCTTGTAGTACGGGCGCATGCTCGCGGAGCGGTCCAGTACGAGGTACGTCTTCGCGGTGGTGCCGGTGAGGTCGTGAGTGGAGAGGGTGGTTTCGGCGGCGTCGTAGGCCGTGCGGAGGGTGGAGGGGACGGCCTTTGCGTTCCCACCCGCACCACCCGTGACGGTTTCGTCGTCGTCTGCGGGTGGCCCCTGTGGGGCGTCCTCGCCGTCGGCGGCCGCGGCAGTGACCTCGGCGGCCGGCTGCGGCTCGGTCTTCGGCGGTACGACCGTCTCGGGCTCCGGAGCCGCTTCGGGCTCGGCGTCGGGGGCGGCCTCGGCTGCCGGTTCCGGTTCCACGGCGGCCTCGGCCTCCGCAGCGGCTTCAGGCTCGGGCTCGACCGCCGGTTCCGCCTTCGCGGCCTGCGGCTTTGCTTCCTCCACGGCGGCCGGCTCTTCAGCGTCCGTCTTCTCGGGGGTTGCCTTGGCCTCTGCGGCCGGTTCCGCTTCTGCGGCGGGCTCCTCGGGCGCCGGTTCTTCAGCGGCGGGCGTCTCGGGGGCGGGCTCCTGGGGCGTGGCCTTCTCTGAGAGGGGCTCTTCGGAGGCGCCCGCGGCGGCCGGCTCTTCAGCGTCTCTCTTCTCGGGGGTTGCCTTGGCTGCTGCGGTCGGTTCCGCTTCTGCGGCGGGCTCCTCGGGCGCCGGCTCTTCAGCGGCGGGCGTCTCGGGGGCGGGGTCCTGGGGCGTGGCCTTCTCGGAGAGGGGCTCTTCGGAGGCGGCCACGGCGGCCGGCTCTTCAGCGTCTGTCTTCTCGGGGGTTGCCTCGGCTGTTGCGGCCGGTTCCGCTTCTGCGACGGGCTCCTCGGGCGCCGGTTCTTCAGCGGCGGGCGTCTCGGAGACGGGGTCCTTGGGCGTGGCCTTCTCGGAGGCGGCCACAGTGACCTGCTCCTCGACGGCCGGCTTCTCAGCCACCGGCTCCTCGGAAGCGCTCTTCTCGGCGACCGGCTCCTCCGCCGTCGCCTCGTCGGCGGGCTGCTGCTGGTCGGACGCCTCGGGCTCTGCCTTCGGCTCCTCGGTGGACGGTTCGGTCTCGGTCACCGGTTCCTCGGCCGACGCCGGCTCGGGCTCCGTTGCCTTCGCGTCCTCCTCCGTCGAAGCCCCCTGCGCCGGGACGGTCACCTTGTCGAAGGCGGCCGCGACCAGCTCGTGCTCGGACTCGGTGGAGAGCGTGGCGGTGCGGGGTTCGGGAACCGCGGCCGCCGCAGGTGACGGCGTCGCCGTCGGAGGGGTCGGCTCGGTCGCCGGGGACGGAAGCTTCGGTGCCGTCGCCTCCTGCGAAGGAACCGCACCCTCTGCCTCGGTGGCAGCGGCCTTGCGTGATCGGCCGCTGAACGCGTTCCGCAGGAGAGTGAGAATGCCCATGTGCGCAACCCTTCGCATGAGTTGTAGCCCGTCAATCCCTGGCCAGGACGGACACGTAAGGTTAGCGGCACCGGATTGCGATCTTGGGCAGGGGCGGGTGGTCAGAGCCCGGGGCGTCAAGACCTACTTCCGGACTTCACCCACGCGGGACGTCAACTCCGCTACGTCCACCCCGGGTTCATCCACAGTTCACCGCCCCGCCCCGCTCTCGCACGGACGCGCACCTACCGTCCGTCAAGCGAGCTTCAAGGGGAAGCAAGGGGAGAGTAAAAGTGCGCACACGGCTGCCGTTGATCAGCGCCCATCACGGGTCGAACGAGTCGCATCCTGGCGGTCGGTCCGCCCTGACCTGCCGTTTCCGGTGTGGTGACGCCTGTTTCCACCCGGCGCCCAACACCTCCGCCAACCCGTACGTCGGCGACGTCATCGCCACCGCGCTCAGCCGCCGTTCGATGATGCGTGCCGCCGCCGTCGTGACCGTCGCCGCCGCGGCCGGTACCGCGGGCACCGTCGTCACGGCCCCCTCGGCCGAAGCCGCAGCCGCAGCGGCGGCCAAGGGCAGGGCCGCCCGCGGGCTCCGGTTCACCCCCGTCGCGCCCAACACCGCCGACACCGTGACCATCCCGGCCGGCTACTCCCAGAACGTCGTCGTCCGCTGGGGCGAGCCCATCCTGCGCGGCGCCCCCGCCTTCGACCCGGACAGGCAGACCGCCGCCGCCCAGGCCGGCCAGTTCGGGTACAACAACGACTTCCTCGCGCTGCTGCCCCTCCCGGGCGAGCGCGGCCGCCAGGTGCTCGTCGCCAACCACGAGTACACCGACGAGGTCCTCATGTTCCGCGGCTACGACGCCGCGAATCCGACCCGCGAGCAGGTCGAGATCGCCTGGGCCGCGCACGGGCTGTCCGCTGTCGTCGTGGAGGAGAACAAGAGGAACGGCGCGCTCACCGTCGTACCCCGGCACCACCTCAACCGGCGCGTCACCGCCACCACCGTGTTCCGGCTGACCGGGCCCGCAGCCGGGTCCGACCTGCTGAAGACCTCCGCGGACCCGACCGGCCGGAAGGTGCTGGGCACGCTCAACAACTGCTCCGGCGGGACGACCCCCTGGGGCACCACCCTGCACGGCGAGGAGAACTTCAACCAGTACTTCGCGGGCGCCGGCCGGGCGACGGACAAGCGGTACGGGATCGGGACAGGCGCCAGCGAGCGCAAGTGGGAACGGTTCGACAAGCGGTTCGACGTCGCCCAGGAGCCCAACGAGGTCCACCGCTTCGGGTACGTCGTCGAGCTCGACCCGTACGACCCCTCCGCCGCGCCCCGCAAGCACACCGCGCTCGGCCGGTTCAAGCACGAGGGGGCGACCGTGCGGCTCACGCACGACGGGCGGCCGGTCGTGTACTCCGGGGACGACGAGCGGTTCGACTACTTCTACAAGTTCGTCGGCAGCAAGCGGATGAAGCACGGCAGCGGCAGGGCCGTGCGCGAGCACAACCTCTCGCGGCTCGACGAGGGGACGCTCTACGTCGCCCGGCTCACCGGCGACTCCCCCGCCCTCGAGATCGACGGGACCGGGAAGCTGCCCGCCGACGGGGAGTTCGACGGCAGCGGCGAGTGGATCCCGCTGGTCACCGCCACGGCGAAGGGCGCCGTGTCGCACGTCGAGGGCATGACCGCCGACGAGGTCTGCGTCTTCACCCGGCTCGCGGGCGACGAGGTCGGGGCGACCAAGATGGACCGGCCCGAGGACATCGAGCCCAACCCGCATTCCGGCAAGGTGTACGTCGCCCTCACCAACAACACCAACCGCGGTGTCGGCACCAACGCCCCCGCCGACGAGGCCAACCCCCGCAACGCGAACAAGCACGGGCACATCCTGGAGCTCAGCGAGCGCTGGAACCGGGCCGACAGCACGAGGTTCGCCTGGACGCTGTTCCTCGTCGCCGGTGACCCGCAGGACCCCGCCACCTACTTCGCCGGGTTCCCGAAGGACGACGTCAGCCCCATCTCCTGCCCCGACAACGTGGCCTTCGATCCGCACGGCAACCTGTGGATCTCCACGGACGGCAACCAGCTGGGGTCGCACGACGGGCTGTTCGGCGTGGCCACGAAGGGGGAACGGCGGGGGGAGCTGAAGCAGTTCCTGACGGTGCCGACCGGGGCGGAGACCTGCGGTCCGCTGGTGCAGGAGCGGCGGGTACTGGTGGCTGTGCAGCATCCGGGGGAGATCAGCGGGGCGAGTGTGGAGACGCCGGCGAGTACGTGGCCTGACGGGCCGGGGAAAATCGTACGGCCGGCTGTCGTTGCCGTATGGCGCAAGGATGGGGGCGGTATCGGCGTATAGCGGCTGCGGCGCCGTTGTGGCTGGTCGCGCCCACGCGGCGGAGCCGCAGATCGACACGGCCCCGCGCCCCTAGGGAGATCCGGTGATCGCCCTTGCCGCTGCGACCTCCTGCCTCAGTGGCTCCAAAACGCTGCCCGCTGGGCCTGTCAGGTCCGTGCGGACGGCGTACAGGGTCTCCACATTCCGCAAGCCGTCCGCCAACTCGCGAAGCTGGAGCACTACTTGCTCCACCTCCGCGGCGGACGGCGGAGCCGCCCCATGCCGTACCCGCACCCGCGCCGCCGTCGTCGCGTCCACGATGCGCTCCACCGCGACCACCAGCGGCCACCACGCCGCCGCCCTGCGTCCCGTGGGCGGCGGCTCGGTCAGCGCGCGCTGGAACTCCGTGCGGATGACGGACAGGTCGCGGTAGAGGCGGCGTCGCGTCCGGGCGCCCGCCGCGGGATCCCCGAACGCCGACTCCACATAGCGGGCCGTGTCCGCCACCGCCTCCGCCAACCGGTCGCCCACCCGCGTGTGCCAGCTCTCCGGCCACAGCAGATAGCCCGCGACCAGGGCGATTCCGCAGCCCATCAGGGAGTCCAGCAGGCGGGGCATCAGCAGGGCCGTGCCCTGGTGGTTGAGGACGTCCGACAACAGGAGGATCACCGGGGTGATGGCGGCCGTCTGGTAGCCGTAGCCCCGCGGGGTCAGCGCCGGGATCAGCGGGGCCAGAACCAGCATCACCGCCACGTCCCACCAGCCGCGCGGCACCTGCGAGAGCACCGCCGCCGCGACCACCAGCCCGGCCACCGTGCCCAGCGCCCGCAGCAGGGCCCGCGAGAACACCGAACCGAAGTCCGGCTTCAGCACGAAGGTGATCGTCAGGGCCACCCAGTAGGAGCGGGGCACGGGGACGCTGGAGACCAGCGCCTGGGCCAGCCCGATGCACAGGGCCAGCCTCAGCCCGTAGCGCCAGGACGCCGCCGACAGGGCCACGTTCCGTGCCGCGCGGGCGGCCCGGACGCCGAGGGCGGCCGGGCGGCCCAGGCGGTCGTCGATGCCGCGCGGGTCCACGTCCGGTACGGCGACGACCCCGGCCGCGTGGCGCAGGGCGTGGTCGACGGCTCGCGCGGTCTCCGTCATCGGGACCGGGAGCTGCAGGCCCGTCGGGCCCGTGTACCCCGTCTCCACCGCCTGCGCGAGGTGCCGTACCGCCTGAGGGATCTCCGGTGCCAGCGGTCTGCCGGACAGGTGGGCCGCCGGGGCCGCCTCCACCACGGGGGTGATGGCGTTCAACTGGGCCAGCAGACGGGTCAGTTCCGGGCTGCGACCGTGATGCCGGGCGCGCCGGGCGAGGACGAGGTCGTACGACTGGTTCAGGGACTGGGTGACGGTGTGCCGTGCCGTGTCGTACCGCGAGCGCCCGCAGGCCTCCATGAGGTCGGCCACCGTGCGGTACGTGTCCGCGACCGCCGTCCGTTCCGGCACCCCGGACCTGAGCGGCCAGGTGAGCAGGGCCAGCAGCAGGACGAGCAGCCCGCCGCCGGTCATCAGGAGCGGGGCCAGCCACCACTCGCCCGGCATCGGCAGGCCCGCGCCCACCACGGAGTTCAGCAGCAGGAGCAGGCCCGAGACGGAGGCGACCGCGCCGATCGTCGAGATCATCCCGGAGACGAGGGCGACGCCGGTGACCACCCAGACGGCGAGCCATCCCTGGCCGTACACCAGGGAGCCGAGTGTCACGCCGACCGCGCCGAACAGCTGGGGGATCGCGATGTTGAGGATCCGCATGCGGTACGCGTCCGCGGTGTCGCCGATGACTCCGGACAGGGCGCCCATGGAGGCGAGGGCGCCGTACAGGGGCCGGTCGACCCAGAGGCCGATCGCGAGGGGGAGGGTCATCGCGATCGCCGCGCGGGCCACGGCGGGCCGGTTGAGGGGTGCGTGTTGGGGTTGGAGGTTCCGGACCAGCCAGTCGGGCGGGGTGAGGCCGATGCGGGACATGGGGTCATTATGAGCACCCGGGTCAACCGGGCCCGTGCAGTGTGATGTCCACCAGCAGGGCACGGTGGTCGGTGTCCGCCAGGTCGAGGAAACGGGCGTCGCCCGCGGAGAAGTCCGCCGACACCAGCACGTGGTCGATCTGCGCGCCGATCGCCGGGGCGGTGCGGGCCGGCCAGCTGGGCGTGCGGCCGGAGCCGGCGAGGCGGGCCGCGTCGCGCAGTCCGGTGTCGAGGATCCCGCGGAAGGCCGCGTGGTCCTGGGAGGCGTTGAAGTCGCCGGCCAGGACGGTGGGTGCCTTGTCCGCGGCAGCCGCGAAGTCCCGCAGCTTCCCCAACTCTCGCCGCCACACGTCCAGTTGTCCAGGCAGTGGGGGCATCGGATGCGCGAGTTGCAGTCGTACGGCGTGACCGCGCACGTCGGCGACGGCTCCGGGCATGCCCATCGTGGCCGGAATCCCGGCGGCGGGCTTCAGGGGGAAGCGGCTGAGGATGACGGACCCTGTCGAGCCGCCGCCCTCCACGGACCGCCGGTACGGATAGCCCTGGGACAGGGACCGGCGCAGTGTCGCCGAGCAGCCGTACTCGCACTCCTCCACGAACACGACGTCCGGTTTCTCCTCGCGGACCGCGGCGACGAGGGAGTCGGTGGCCCGCCCGAACTCGACGTTCGAGGTGAGGACCTCCAGCGACGCGAGCACCCGCCCGCCCGGTTCGCTGCCCGTGCCGTAGGGCGCGATGAACCAGGCCAGCAGCCCGAGGACCACGACCGCCCAGATCGTCCCGGGCCACCACCGGGTGAGGAGGGCGAGGGCCAGCCCCGCCGCGGCGGGCGCGAGCAGCCAGGGCAGGAAGGCGAGGAGCTGGGGGACGGGGGTGATGCCGTCCGTGTCGGCGAGCCGGCAGCCCAGGATCACGCTCACGGCGGCGAAGAGCAGGGCGGCGGTCCAGATACCGAGTCTTCGGCGGGTCACCGTCCCGAGCCTACGAGCGGGCGTCGACCTTCGCCAGGAACTCTCCGAGCACGGCGTTGAACTCCCCCGCCCGTTCCAGGTTCGGCAGGTGCGCCGCCCCGTCGAAGACGCGCAGCTCCGACTCCGGGAGCACCGCGTGCATGGCCTCGGCGTCCGCGACCGGCGTGTAGGTGTCGTCGGCGCCCACGGCCACCAGTACCGGGACCGTGACCCGGGTGAGCAGCTCGCGGTATTCGGGGCGGGCGGCGCGGGCGCGCAGGGCCGCCGCGGCGGACTCCGGGCGGGTGGCCGTCATCATGCGGTGGACGTGCGCCTTGACCTCGGGGGAGGCGTACGGCGCGACCATCTTCTCCAGCACCTCGTCGGCGTACCCGTCCATACCCTCGCGCAGCAGCCGGTCCGCCGTGGCGTGCCTGACCTTCACGCCCTCGGGGGTCTCCGCCGCCGGGAAGGTGTCGGCGAGGACCAGGCCCCGGATCCGCTCAGGGAAGAGCCGGTAGCAGTCCATGACGATCTGGCCGCCCATGGACAGGCCCGCCAGCACACAGGTCCGCACGTCCCGTTCGTCCAGCAGCGCCTCGATGTCCCGCGCGAACCGCTCGAACCGCTCGACCTCCGGTAGCGCCGCCGCGGTGCCGTACCCGCGCAGGTCCGGGGCGAGAACGCGGCGGGAGGCGGAGAACGCCTCGATCTGCGGGCGCCACATCGTGTGGTCGAAGGGGTGGCCGTGGACCAGGACCAGAGGGATCGCCGTCATGACGCCGACCCTAGGTCGGCCCGACTTCTCGGTGCAATAAGATCTTTGCCCTCAGTGCAATCACAGGGGGCCTTGGTGCACGACTACCGGCGTATCGCCGACCGCATAGCCGCCGACATCACCACCGGACGGCTCCGCCCGGGCGAACGCCTGCCCCCGCAGCGGAAGTTCGCGCGCCGGCACGGGATCGCCGCGTCGACGGCGGAGCGGGCGTACGGCGAACTCGTCCGGCGGGGACTGGTCGTCGGGGAGGTGGGCCGCGGCACCTTCGTGCGGGCCACCGCGCCCGTCAGGCCCGGCAGGGGGCTCGTCGAGGACGCGGGAACGCCCGTCAACCTGGAGCTCAACTACCCGTCCGCCGAAGGCCAGTCCGAGCTGCTCGCCGCCGCCCTCGCGCCCCTGCTGCGCCCGGACGTCCTGACGGAGGCCCTCCGCCCGGCCGCCGCCACCGGCACACCGGCCGCCCGCGAGGCCTTCGCCGCCCTGCTCGCCACCCCCGGCTGGCGCCCCGACCCGTCCCGGATCCTCTTCACGGGCAACGCCCGCCAGTCCGTCGCCGCCGCCCTCGCCTCCCTGGTGCGGCCGGGCGGCCGGGTCGGCGTCGAGGAGCTGACGTATCCCGTGGTCAAGGACATCGCGGCCCGGCTCGGCAGCACGCTGGTACCGCTGGCGACGGACGAGGACGGCCTGCGTCCCGAGGCGGTGGCCGCCGCCCACCGCACCGCTCCCCTGTCGGCCCTCTACGTCCAGCCGACCCTGCACAATCCGACGTCCGTCACCATGAGCGCCGGGCGGAGGCGTCAACTCGCCGCCGTCGTGGATGACTTGGGCATCCCCGTGGTGGAGGACCGCATCTGGTCGTTCCTGGCGGAGGCCGACGACCCCTTCGCCGTGCACGCCCCCGCCCTCACCCACGTCGTCGACGGACTGTCCAAGCGGGTCGCGCCCGGGCTCACCGTCGGCTTTCTCGTCGTACCGGAAGAGCGGGTGGACGCGGTGGCGGACGCCGTCCGCTCCGGTGGGTGGAGTGCGGGGCGGTTCGCGCTGGAGGCCGGGGCGCGGTGGACGGTGGACGGGACCGTGGCGCGGCTGGTCGCCGGGAAGCGGGCCGACGCGGCGCGCAGGCAGCGGGTACTGGCCGACTGCCTGGAGGGGTTCGCCGTACGGTCCGATCCGCGCGCCTACTACGCCTGGTGGGAACTCCCGGTCCCCTGGCGGGCGGACACCTTCACCGCCGCCGCAGCGGCGCTCGGTATCGCGCTCACACCCGGGCCCTCCTTCGCCGTCGACCCGAACCGCACCCCGGACGCGGTCAGGCTCGGGCTCGCGTCGGCCGCTGTGCCGGATCTGGAACGGGCACTGCGGACCCTCGCGGGCCTCGCGGCAAGCCGTACCGGCCGGTGAACCAGCAGGTCAGAGCCACCGCAAGGCCGACGGCCACCAGCAGCCAGGAGACCGTGCGCAAGGTGTCCGTCAGGGCGTCGTAGACGGCGCCCGCGGCCGGGCGGCGCACCGGGTCGGGCAGGTCGGTCAGGGTGAGATGGCGGCCCACGGCGACGGCGAGGCCCAGCAGCGCGCCGCCGAGCGCCGTGCCGAGGGCGGTGGCGGTGAGGGCGCGGCGGCGGCAGGCGGCGACCGCGATGCCGGCGACGGCGAGGACGGCGGCCGCGACGGGCAGCCAGAAACCGGCGACTTCGAGCACGTCGTAGCCCTTCCGGAGACGGTCCAGTGCGGAGGCCGGGAGCACGGCGACCTCGGTGCGGGGCGGGGTGACCCGGTGCTCCACCCGGGCGGCGAGGGGGGCGATGTCCACGGTCACCTCGTGGTGGCCGCCCTCCCGGACGGCCCTCAACACCGCTTGGTGGACCGCCCGGTTGCCCTCGTCCCACGCGGTGCCGAAGGCCCGGGTCCGGACGAAGGTGCGGACGAACGGCCGTACCGGCTCGCCGACCTCGCCCTCCACCGCGTCCGCGACGCTGTCCCGCACGGCGGGGTCGGTGGCGAGCGGTGCCATCGCCGTGACGTACCGGCCCGTGTCGGCGAGGCCGTACGCCGCCCAGGCCGCCAGCGCGCCGAAGGGCACCAGAAGGCAGGCCAGGGCGATCAGGGCGGCCGACAGGGCGCCACGGAGACGGGAGGTCACCCTCCCAGGCAAAACCGTCGCGGGCGGACGCGCGAGCCGTGGAGCCGGGGATTGCGCCCTCCGAGGGAGGATTCACTCGAACGCGGGTGTCTCACGGGGCGGCCCCCACGCGCCCGTCAGCGGATGCGGTTCCCCTCGCCGTCCTCGTGCGTGTAGTAGCGGTAGAAGAACACGACGAAGATCCCCGCCGCGACCGCGAGTCCGAGGGCCGTCGAGCGCAGCACGCTCTCTCCGGTCTGGCTGTACAGGAACCCGACGGCCACCCCGGCGAAGCCGGACTTCACGGCCGAGTGCAGTTCCCGCTTCAGCAGCGGGGCGAACGTCGCCACGGCAATGCACAGCACGATGAACGCGACCGCGGTGACACAGCCGAACAGCACGTTCCACCCGGTGATCGGCCCGCCGTCACGGCGGTTGGCCGCGGCCCAGTAACCGTAGACCAGCCCGAGCACCACCGGGATGCCGTACCTGGCGGCCAGGTGCACCCTGGCACTGAAGACATCGGGTGTCCGGGCGAACCCGCCCGCGGGTGCCGCATGAGCCATGAGAGCACTCCTCTCTCTGCACCCCGATACGCCCCCGACTACCAGAGCACACCTGCGAAGGGGCCCTGGCAAGTCGAATGGCGGCGAGAAGGCCACCGTGTTTCGCCGGCCCCATGAGCGGTGTCGGCCGGGGACAGGTGCTCCGCGTCCGCGGCCGCACCGTCGCCTGGGTGCCGCCTCTCCTGCTGCTCGTCGCGATCACCGTGATCGACTACAACACGGCCGCCGAGTTCCGGATGATCTCCTGGGTCGTCCTGGTCCCCGGCATCGCGGCCGCGATCTGCGAGGTCCCCGCCACCGCCGTCTTCGCCGCGCTCGCCCTGGTCACCTACGTCGTCGCCGACAGCTCCTGGCCGCACCAGTACCAGTCCGGCCCCCGACTTCTCCCCCACGCTCGAACAACCTCGCGCGGGAGGTGCCCCCTGGTCGCCGTGGGCGGCATCCTGGCCGTCCTGGCCTGCGCGGTACAGCTGCGCGGTGAGCGCAGCATGCTGCACATGCGGGATGTCGCCGACACCACCCGCCGTACCGTGCTGCGCCCGCTCCCGCCGGTGTGGGGCTGCCTGGAGCACGCCGAGGTGTATCTCGCCGCCGACAGCGAGGCCCGCGTCGGCGGCGACTTCTACGACATCCAGCCCGGCCCGCACGGCACCCGCGTGCTCGTCGGAGACGTCCAGGGCAAGGGGCTCGGCGCGGTCGAGGCGGCCGCCGCGCTGCTCGGCACGTTCCGTGAGGCGGCGTACCACGAACCCGCGCTCGCGACGGTCGCCGAGCGGCTGGAGATCCGGGTGCGCCGGCACGGCGGCCATGTCACCGCGCTCGGCCGCGACGACGGCGACCGCTTCGCCACCGCCGTCCTGCTCGGCTTCCCGGAGGCCGACACCGGCGTGGTGGAGGCCATGGTCTTCGGCCACGAACCGCCGCTGGTGGTCGGCCCGTCGGGCGTACGGCCGCTGCTCGCCGCCGACGGGCTCCCGCTGGGCCTCACCGCCCTGTCCGCCGACGACCCGCCGCCCGTCCACCGCGTCCCCCTGCCCCGGCGAGACCGTCCTGCTGACCAGCGACGGCGTCACCGAGGCCCGCGACCCCGCCGGGGAGTTCTACGCTCTCGCCGACGAGGTGGCCCGCGCCCTCGCCGCCGACCCACGTGCCGTCGAACCCCGCCGTCTGGTGGCCCTCGTCCGCGACGGCACCCTCGGGCACTGCGGCGGACGACTGCTCGACGACACCACCGTCTTCGCGGTGTGCAGGGCCGACGAGCGGGCAGGAAAGGGACGTTTGCCGTCCTGAGAACTCCCCTTGGCAGCCGCAGCGGTTACCGTGCTGCCGTAAGTGATCGACGGGGGATGGGGAGGGACCGATGCCCGGGACCGTGCTGCTGCTCGCCGCCTCACCGGTGGGCAAGAGCCGTCTGGTGGACGCGGCGTCCGCGCTTCCCGTCCTCGCGGCGGTGCCGCCGGCCGTGCTCTCCGGCACCGACACCGCCAACGTCGTCGAGCTCGCCGACCCGCTGGAACCGCAGGCCGTACTCACCCGCCTGCGGGCCGTCGCGGCCACCCCGGGCCCGCTCACCGTGTTCGTCGCCGGCCAGCTCGCCCTGGACCGCCGCCAGCACCTGCCCCACCTGGCGCTGGCCCGCACCACCCCGGCCACCGTGCGCTACACCGCGCTGCCCTGGCAGTGGATCCGCGAGGAGTTCCGGCTGCGGTCCCCGGGTTCGACGACGCTCTTCCTCGACCTGCACGCCGACGCCGACACATGGGGATGGCTGCGGACGCACGCGCTCGACTCCGGCCGCAACAACGCGGTGTTCGGGCGGATCGCGCCGCCGCCGTCGCGCCGTACGGTGGCCGTGCCGGCGTACATGAAGACGATCGCGACGATTCTGCGCAGTGGGTACCGGCCCGCCGAACCGGAGTTGCACCAGCAGGCGTTCGGGCGGCTGGGCAGCGACGCGTACGGGGACCTGGTGCTGACCGTGCCGTCGGTACCGGCGGCCGCACCGGGCGGCTTCGCTCCCGTACCCCCGCACCGGCCTGAACGGCCTCGTCCTCAGACTCCCCCGGAGCAGCGGGTGGTTCCGGCACAGCCTCCCCAGCAGGAGCCCGTGGACCCCCACACCTACATCACCGCCGCCGTCCAGGCCGGCCGGCACAAGGACGCCGAAGCCGTCGCCGCCGCGCACGAGCAGGCCGCCACCCGCGCTCACGGCCCCGCCTCCGAGCAGGCCCTGCACTGGTCCGAGGTCAGGGCGGATCTCGCCATGTTCGCCAGGGACTCGGCGCGCAGCTGCCGGATCTGGCTGACGGTGGCCGAGACCCGGCTGGCCGCAGGGCAGGCCCCGGACTCGCCGGCCGTGGAGAAGGCCGTCGACCGGGCCCACCACCAGTGGGGCCAGGTACGCGACAAGTCCCGGGCCCAGGAACTCGGCGCGCCGCTCGCCCAGTTGCGCACCCGCGTCCCGGGCCGCCGTCCCGGCGCACTGGAGAACGTGCGGAAGCAGTTGCGGGAGCTGCAGGCGACGCCGTTCTAGCCGAGCATCGCCAGCGCCCCCGACACCAGCGTCCGCACCCCCGGTGCCACCGTCGACAGGTCCGGGGCGAAGTGCGGGCTGTGGTTGCTGGGGACGGCGTCGAACTTCTCCATCAGGTCGGCGCCCGGCGCCGCGTCCCACACAGCAGCAGGCGTGGAGGTCACGAACCAGTAGGAGTACGGGAGTTCGCCGGGCGCGAGCAGGGAGAAGTCCTCGCTGCCCATCGCCGGGCCGGAGTCGAAGACGGTGGCGTCGCCGAAGACCTCGCGGTGCACGGCGGCGATCCGGTGGTCGGTCTCAGAGTCGTTGACCGTCACCGGGAACGAGCCGCCCAGGGTCACCTCGGGCTCGCGCGGGCAGCCCGCCGCATGACACTCGCCCTCGGCGATCCGGCGGATCGCGGCGAGCATCCGGTCCCGGACCGCCTCGGACTGGGTGCGCAGGTTGAGGGAGATGCGGGCGGTGGCGGGGATGATGTTCGCCGCCGTGCCCGCCTCGATCCGGCCGACGGTCAGCACGGCCGACTCACGCGGCTTGATCTCCCGGCTGACGACCGTCTGGAGCCGTGTGACGAGGTAGGCGGCCGTGACGACCGGGTCGACCGTCGTCTCGGGGCGTGAGCCGTGCCCGCCCCGGCCGTGCACCACGATCTCGACATCCGTCGTCGCCGACATGATCAGACCGGGCACGTGCGGGTACAGCCCGGCGGGCCCCGGCACGGCATGCTGGCCGAGCAGCACGTCCGGGCGCGGGAAACGGTCGTAGAGCCCGTCGGCGACCATCGCGGCCGCCCCGCCGCCGGTCTCCTCGGCGGGCTGGCCCACCAGGAGCAGCGTCCCGGACCAGGCGTCCCGGCCCTCCGCGAGCGCGCTCGCCGCCCCCGCGAGCCAGGTCACATGCAGGTCGTGTCCGCAGGCGTGCATCATCCCGGGCGTCCGGGAGGCGTACGGCAGCCCGGTCCGCTCCTCGACCGGCAGCGCGTCCATGTCGGCGCGCAGCAGGACGGTGGGCCCGTCGCCGTTGCGCAGGACACCCACGACACCGGTGCCGCCGACGCCCTCGGCCGTCTCGAACCCGGCCGCCTTCAGTCGCTCGGCGAGCCGGGCCGCGGTGCGGTGCTCCTGGAACGACGGCTCGGGGTGGCGGTGCAGGTCCCGGTAGAAGTCCTCCAGGCCGGGGACCGGGAGGTCGGCGGTGAGCTCCAGCGCGGTACGGGCGGCGGCAGACGTCATGCGGGCAGCGTAGGCGCCGGGCCCGGCACCCGCGGGGCATGGGCGCGAGGGGGCCCGCCCCCGCATCCCCGGACCACTGACCACGGGCCCCGCATCCCCGGACCACTGACCACGGGAGGGCCCCGCATCCCCGGATCACGGGCCCCGGACGCGGGACCCCGGGCCCCGGGCCCCGGCCCCGGGCTGGCCCCGGACCACGGGCCCCGGACGCGGGACCCCGGGCCCCGGACCACGGGCCCCGGACTCCGGACCCCGGGCCACGGACACGATCCGTGCCGCTCGGACGCGGAGCGCACGCGGGTGACCAGAACGCCCCACACCGTCCGGGGCGTTCGGCCGAGCACGAGACCTGGCAACAGAACTCACCCCCGCTCAGTCACCAGGAACGGTTCAGGACGCCTGCGCCGGCGCTGCCCGCCATGCCGACGGGCCAGGGCGGCGGCGCTGCCGATCACGAGGGCTGCCTTCCCGAGGCGGGATTCCCGACGCCGGGTACCGGGAGATCTGCTGAGGTGACTTGGTGGAACCTTTACCCGTGCGTGTCCGTTGACCGGATGAGATCACTCAGACGAGTACCGAGGTGACGTCAATGGCACTGTTCGACCGGCTCAAGGACCAGGCCAAGAATCTGCAGCAGCAGGCGCAGGGCGGGCGCGGCACGAACACTGGCGGGCACGGACAGGGCAGCTCGCGCGGCGGTTCGCGCGCCCAGCTCGTCGGCGTGCTGAAGACCCAGCTCGGCTCCCTGAAGACCGAGCTGAAGAGCGGTGCCTACCGGGACGCCAGCATGGCGATGTGCGCCCTGGTCGCGGCCGCGGACGGCCAGGTGGACGCGGCCGAGATGCAGCAGATGGAGTCCCTGATCCTCAGCAACGAGGTGCTGCAGAACTTCCCGCCGGAGCAGCTGCGCACCCGCTTCCACAAGCATGTGGACCAGCTGACCCGCAACTTCCCGCAGGGCAAGGCCGAGGCGCTCCAGGAGATCGCCAAGGCCGCCAAGAAGCCCACCGAGGCGCGCGCGGTGATCCAGACCGGCATCGTCATCGCCGGCGCCGACGGTCACTTCTCCCAGGCGGAACAGGCGGTCCTGAGGGAGGCCTGCGCGGCCCTCGGCGTCCCGCCGGCGGAGTTCCAGCTCTGAGCTCCACGGCCCCAGGAACGAAGCACCGGCCCGGAGACCGACGGGAGAGGACGGTCCCGGGCCGGTCTCATTCCGAGGTGTGTCCGGTGACCTGCTGGACCTGACGGGCCTGCTCGGCCGGCCGCACCGCCGCCTTCGCGGGCCCCGCGTTGGCCGCGAGGACCAGGGTGGCCACGGCCACGACCGCGGCGGCGAACCCCCTGGCGTAGCGCGCGGTGGTGCTGGTGCGTTCGAGCACGGCGACCTCGCAGCGGTGGCGGTGAGTACCCATGGCGGTGACGGTGTATTAAGCAGGGTTAATACACCGTTTAACCTAGGGGCTGCGGGAGCCGAACGGCAAGAGGGGCTTGGGGAGTTGGCCATGTCGGAGCGGGACGACCCGGGCGTCATCGGGCGCCGGGTGCAGCAGCTGCGGGTCGACCGCGGGCTGACGCAGAAACAGCTGGCCGAACCGGCCTACACACCGGCCTACATCTCCACCCTGGAGTCCGGGCGGGTACGGCCCTCCGACGACGCGCTCCGGCATCTCGCCGACCGCCTCGGCGTCGGCTTCGAGGAACTGGCGACCGGCCGTCCGGCCCGTCTCGTCACCGATCTGCGGCTCCGCCTCACCGAGGCCCAGCGCACCCTCGCCACCGGGGAGGCCGAGGAGTCCGCCACGCAGTACGCCGCTCTGCTCGCCGAGGCCGACACGCTCGACCTCGCCGAGGTGCGGGCCGCCGCCCTGCTCGGGCTCGGGGAGTGCGCGGTGGAGACGGGCGAACTCGGCGCCGCGCGGCAGTACTTCGAGCGAGCGGAGAAGGCACTCGGCGACGACGTGCCCCTGCCCGCCCGGGTCCCCGCCCTGCGCGGACGCGCCCTCTCCCACTACCTCACCGGTGAACTCCGCTACTCCGTCTACCTGCTGGAATCCACCATCGACGAGCTCAACCGCGGTGGCCTCCACGACCCCGACGCCCTGCTCCTCCTCTACGCGAGCGTCATCGGCCCCTACATGGACATGGGCGCCCACGCGCGCGCCGCCCAGGCAGCCGAACTCGCCCTCGCCCTCGCCCCGCGGTCCGGCGACCCCGCCCTCGTCGCCCGGATGCACCGCTCCGTCGCCCGCACCCTGCTCGCCGAGGGCCGCCTCGCCGAGGCCGACGCCTCCCTCGCCAAGGCCGCCGAACTGTACCGGCAGCTCCAGATCCGCACCGAACTCGCCAACTGCCACTGGATGCGCGGATACGTCTACGCCCAGAACGGCGAACTGGAGCGCGCCGAGGCCGAGTTGAGGCAGGCCCTCGCCATGCTCTCCGCCAAGCGGGCCGCCCTCTACTCCAGCCAGGCCGCCGTCGAACTCGCCGACGTGCTGCACCGGCGCGGCAAGTCCGACGAGGCCGCCGCCCTTCTCCACGACGTGCTCAGCGACCTCAGCTCCGAACGCGGCGCCCTGCACTCCGCCGCCGCCCACCGCCTCCTCGGGATCATCGCCGAGGACGCCCGCGACACCGAGGCCGCCGAGGAGCACTACGTCCGCGCCCTGAGCCTCCTGGAGCGGGCCGGCGCCGCCGGTGACCTGGCCGACCTGTGCCGGCTGCTGGGCGATCTGCTGCGCCGTACGGGAAGGGTCGAGGCGGCACTGGACGCGTACCGCACGGGCCTCGGGCACCGTACGGCCCCCGGCACCACCACCCTCGGCCCCGCACCCGCACAGCCCCCTCTGTGACGGCCCGCGCACAGGTGTGCCCGGTGGCCTGCCCGGCCGCCCCCGGAAGGTCCCCGGCGTTTCGCCCCGGGGACGAGGGGTAGCCGGGCGGTGCCCCTGGGCGGTACGCCAAGAGCGGCGCCCCCCCCCGCTCCCGGTGAGCCTGCCCGGGGGCCGACGACGGACAGCCCCGCTCTGGCGAAGGAGGCGGTGACCGTGCGGCCCAGGGACGCCCGCGGCGACGCCCACGGCGACGAGCCCGGTCCGTTCCCCGGGGCGGGCGGCGACTCCGGCGCCGACTCCTTCGCACCCCAACCCCCGCGGGACCACGACGTGCGGGCCTCCGATGTGATCGCGGCCGGGGTGCGGGGCGCCGACCCCGCGGAGATCCCGGGCAAGCTGTGCGTGGCCGCGTGTGAGCTGCTGCCGGTGGCCGGCGCGAGCGTGTCGCTGCGCAGCGACGGCATGCCCGTCCAGCTCAGTGCCAGCAGTGAACGGGCCGCTCAACTGTCGGACATCCAGGCCACCTTGGGGGACGGGCCCTGCACGGCCGCCGCGGCGACCGGCGCCGTCGTGGTCGCCACCGATCTGACGTCAGGCCGGGACGTGGGCCGCTGGCCGGTCTTCGCCCAGGAGGCCACCGCCGCCGGTATACGGGCGGTGTACTCGATGCCGCTCGGCAACGACACGGTGTGCGTGGGCACCCTCGACCTCTACCGCGACGTCCCCGGTGAGCTCACCCGGCGTGAACTGCGCGTCGCCGAGCTGGTGGCCGGTGTCATGACGGTGGCCCTGACGGCCCTGTCCCGGGGCGAGGAGAGCGGCCCCGACGGCGACGACCTCTGGCTCAGCGGCCTGGCCGCCGCGCACGACGAGGTGTACCAGGCCGTCGGCATGATCATGGTGCAGCTCGGCGTCGACTCGGACGAGGCCCTGGCCCGGCTGCGCGCGAACGCCTTCGCGCACAGCCGCAGCGCGCTCGACGTGGCGCACGACGTGGTCCGGCACCGGAAGCGGTTCGGCCGGGACTGACGGCTCGCGGACGGCTCCCGGACGCCTCACGGACCGCTCACCGACCGCTCACACCTGCACCCGTCCCTGCCTCCGCACCTCCGTCAGCCGCTCGGCGCCCAGCTGCACGGCCGTCTGCGTGGCCTGCGTCTGTACGTCGCCGAAGCCGCCGTTCGTCACACTGATCGCGTCCTCGCCCACGCGGAGCGCGGCTACGTCCAGCGTGAGCGTCGTCGGCCGGCCGTCCGGCGACTGCCCGGTCAGCAGCACCCGCAGCCCCTGCCGGGCGTCCCCGGCCTCCGGCAACGGCATCTCGGTGACCTGCACTCCCAGAACGTCCCCCGCGGTCGTGGTGGCCGCGAACCGCGCGCACGTGCGCGGAAGGCTCTTGAGCCAGGCCAGGGTCTTGTCGATCTCCGCCGGCGGACGCGCGAGCACCTGGTACCGCATCTGCGCCTCGTTCCACACGTCGTCCATCCCGACGACCGCACGGGGCTCGGCGTCGGCCCCGAACAACTCGTCCGCGTACAGCGCGTCGAGCAGCCGCTGACAACCTCGCCGGTCGGCCTTCGCCTTCAGCACCCCGTCGTGCCAGGTGGCCACCCCCTGGGTCGGCGTCCAGGGCTCACCGAGATCCGCGTCGGTGATGAGCGCGGCCTGCGCCATGGCCTCGGTGAGGGCCGAGGCCGCGGTGGTGGACGCCTTGGGAGACGGCGGCGGCGCGCTGCTGGGCGGCGTGATCGGCGGCTTGGGAGCGGTGGGCGGCGTGGAGAGCGCGGAACAGGCGGTGGCGGCGAGGAGCCCGGAGAGGGCGAGAGCGGAGGCGGCGGCGCGGGCCGCGCGGGGCGGGGTCATGGTCCAAGTGATCACCGGGTTCACCGAGGTCACCAGTGATCTGGGCCGTACGGGTCAGGGGGTGTGTCGCGACGGGGTACGCCGGATCCCCCGTACGGCCTGCCAAGGCGCGACAGGTGCCGGGGGAGGGATTTCCATGAAGGACATGCCTCCACTCGACAGCGCGTGCCCCCGACTCCTTCGCTCCGCCGCGGGTCTGGGCCTGGTGGCGGCGCTGGCCGTCGGCTGTACCGGGTCCGATGCCGACACCACCAACGCCGCCGCCCTCGGCCGGGCGGCCGACGGGACGTCGCCGCTGCCCACCGTCCCACCCGCCCAGCCACCGTCACAGCTCACCCGGGCCGAGGTCGGGACCGCGGTGAGCCGGCTGGACGGCGTGGTGAAGGACGCCATGCGCCGTACCGGTGTGCCCGGAGTCGCCGTGGGAGTGGTGTACGACGACAAGGTGGTGTATCTGAAGGGGTTCGGCCTGCGGAAGGCGGGCACGAAGGACCGGGTCGGAGCGGACACCGTCTTCCAGCTCGCCTCGGTCTCCAAGCCCCTTGCGTCCACCGTGGTCGCCGCGGCCGTGGGCGAGAAGACCGTCGGCTGGGACGACCCGGTCGTCAAGCACAGCCCCGGCTTCAAGCTGAAGGACCCATGGGTCACCCGCCATGTCACGCTGGCCGACCTGTTCTCGCATCGCAGCGGACTGCCCGACCACGCCGGAGACCTCCTGGAGGACCTCGGCTACGACCGCTCGTACATCCTGGACCACCTCCGCTACGAACCCCTGGCTCCCTTCCGTGCCCACTACGCGTACACCAACTTCGGGCTGACCGAAGCCGCCGTCGCCACCGCGCGAGCAGCGGGGACCAGCTGGGAGAAGCTGTCCGACGAGAAGCTGTACCGGCCGCTCGGCATGGACTCCACCAGCTCCTCCTTCGCCGACTACGAGAAGGCGGCCGACAAGGCATCCCTGCACGTGAGGACCGGGGGCGCCTGGCACGCCGAACACGTGCGGGACGCGGACGCCCAGAGCCCGGCGGGCGGGGCCAGCTCCACGGCCCGGGACATGACGAAGTGGCTGCGCCTGCAACTGGGCAACGGCACCTTCGAGGGACGGCGGGTCGTCGACGCCGACGCGCTCGATCAGACCCATCTGCCGTACATGGTCTCCGAGCCGCCGCACTCACCCGCGGGCAGGGCCGGGTTCTACGGGCTCGGCTGGAACGTGAGCTACGACGACCAGGGCAGACTGAAGCTCGGCCACTCCGGCGGTTTCGCGCTGGGGGCGGCCACCACCGTCGCGTTGCTGCCCTCGGAGAAGCTCGGCATCGTCGTCCTGACCAACGGCGATCCCATCGGCGTGCCCGAGGCGATCGCCGCCACGTTCCTCGACACCGCGCAGACGGGCGGGCCGACCGTCGACTGGCTGAAGTTCCTCGGGCCGATCTTCCAGCAGACCCTGCAGGGGGAGCACTCGAAGGTCGACTACAGCAAGCCCCCGGCCTCGCCCGCACCCGCCAAGGCGAACAGCGCCTACACCGGAACGTATGCCAACGACTACTACGGCCCGATGACCGTCAGCGCCCAGGGGGGCGAACTCACCATGCAACTCGGGCCCAAGAAGCAACGCTTCGTCCTGCACCACTACGACGGTGACACCTTCAGCTACCGCACCACCGGCGAGAACGCCGTCGGCTTGTCCGGCGTGACGTTCACCGTCGGGTCCGGCGGACGCGCCGAGAAAGTCCGGGTCGAGAACCTCGACACGACCGGTATCGGCACCTTCACGAGGAACGACCAGTCAGGGTGAACGCGGATCGCTGAGGTCCTTGGACCGCCACCTTCCCCACCCCGCCCGAAATCCGGTGGCGCCACCCCCACCCCTCCCCCTACCCTCACCCCATGCAGCGTGTCCGAGCCATCGCCATCCCGTCGATCACGACGACGCCGGAGCAGGTCCCGGCGCGCTGACAGCTGACGCAGTCCGAAGCCCCGGGGCGAGTGCCCCGGGGCTTCGTCGTTCCCGTCGGTTCCTCGCCCCCCACCGCGAGGGAGACCCCCCATGTACGACCACCGCCGACTCGGCCGTGAGCTCGATCTCTTCGACACCGATCCGTTGATGGGCGCCGGGCTGCCGTACTGGCTGCCCGACGGGGCCGTGGTACGGCATGTCCTGGAGGAGTACGTCAGGGAGGCCGAACGGGCCGCCGGGTACCGGCACGTGTACTCGCCCGTGCTCGGGAAACGGGAGCTGTACGAGATCTCCGGGCACTGGGACCACTACAGCCAGGACATGTTCCCGCCGATGCGGCTCGGCGGTGAGGAGGTCGTCCTGCGCCCCAGCCTCTGTCCGCACCACGCCCTCATCTTCCGGTCGCGAGCCCACAGCTACCGTGAACTTCCCCTCCGCATGGCCGAGGTGGGAGGCATGTACCGCTCCGAACTCTCGGGCGTCCTCGGCGGCCTCACCCGCGTCCGCTCCATCCAGCTCAACGACGCCCACATCTTCTGCACCCTGGAGCAGGCCGCGGCGGAAGCCCGCGCCGCCCTCGACCTCATCCGGCGCGCCTACGACGACCTCGGCATCCGGGCGAGCCGGTACCGTCTCTCTCTTCCGGGCGAGGGCGGCAAGTACGTCGCCGACCCGGAGCTCTGGCGCCGCGCCACCGCCCTCCTCGAAGAGGTCCTGGACGGCATCGAGTACGAGTCCGTCGAGGGCGAGGCCGCCTTCTACGGCCCCAAGATCGACGTGCAGATCACCGACCCCGCGGGCCGCGAGTCCACCCTCTCCACCGTCCAGATCGACTTCCACCAGCCCGAACGCTTCGACCTCCACTACACCGGCCCCGACGGCGCCGAACACCGCCCGGTGATGGTCCACCGCAGCATCATCGGCAGCGTGGAACGGGCGGTGGCGCATCTCATCGAGGCGCACGGCGGCGCCTTCCCGGTGTGGCTCGCCCCCGTGCAGCTGGTGGTCCTGCCGGTGGCCGAGGCACAGGAGGAGCGGGCCCTCGACGTCGTACGGCGGGCCGAAGCGCGCGGCATCCGGGCCGAGCTCTCCGGCCCCCGCGACGGCACCCTCGGCGCCCGCGTCCGCGCCGCGCGCCGGGTGCCGTACCAGGCGGTGATCGGCGAGCGGGAGGCCGGCGCGGGCTGTGCGGCCGTACGGCTGCGGGACGGCCGCAGGCCCGGAGTCGTGCCGGTCGACGAGCTGCTGGACCGGATCGCCGTCCGGGCCGGTGACCGCGGGGCCGAACTCTGGGCGGCTGCGTAAGGTCGGTCCCGTACGCCAGTGACGAAAGGACTCCCGCCGTGACCGGTCAGCCCATCCCGGTGATCATCGACTGCGACACCGGTGTCGACGACGCCCTGGCTCTGTTGTTCGCCGTCCGGCATCCAGGCATCGACCTGCGCGCGGTCACCTGTGTCGCCGGGAACACCGACGTCGACGGCGTCGTCCGCAACACGCTGACCGTCCTGGAGCAGGCGGGGGCCGGGGACATCCCCGTCGCCCGGGGTGCCGCGCGGCCGCTGATCGAGCCCGTGCGCACCGCGCAGCACGTGCACGGGCTCGACGGCATGGGCGACCTGGGGCTGCCCGCGCCGACCCGGGTGGCGGTGGACGTGGACGCGGTGACGCTGCTCAGGCGCGAGATCCTCGCCTCGCCCAGGCCGGTGACCCTCGTCCCCACCGCGCCGCTGACGAACATCGCCCTGCTCCTGCGCACCCACCCCGAAGTGGTGCGGAACATCGAGCGGATCGTGTTCATGGGCGGCGCCGTGGCGACCGGGAACGCCACACCGGTGGCGGAGTTCAACGTCTGGCACGACCCCGAGGCGGCCGCGGTCCTGCTCACCGCCGGGGTGCCGATCACGATGTACGGGCTCGACGTCTTCGAGCGGGTCATCGTCCCGGCGGCGGACGTCCAGCGGCTGCGCGCCAGTTCGGAGCCGTCCCTGCGCATGGCCGGCGAACTCCTCGCCCACCGCGACCCGGCCACCTCCGGCGACCCCACCCCCACCGGCGGTCTCGGCGACGCGGGCGCGGTCTGCGCGGTCGTCGACCCGGACGGTCTGACCACCGAACTCCTCCCGGTGGAGGTGTCGTTGGCGCCCGGCCCGACCCGCGGCCAGACCGTCGTCGACCGCCGCCGCCGTCCCGGCGAGTCCGAGATCCACGAGGGCGAGCGCGAAGTGACCCTGGTGGACGTGGGGTTGGGCGTGGATGTGGAGCGCTACGTGAAGCTGTGGCTGACGGCGGTGGAGGGGGTCTAGTCACCGGCGACCTCAGGAACCGCTGACGCCCCACCGCTGCTCCACCTTCGCGAGCCGCCAGTAGGCGATCGCCGCCGCCCACACCACCACGAACAGGCCGACGATGACGTAACCGACGTTGTCGAGGTCGATGTCGGCGATCCAGGTGGTGAGGGCGTCGGTGAGGTCGAACTTGTCGTGCAGGACTCCGACGAGCTCGATCGTGCCGATGAAGAAGGCGACCGCGATGGACAGCCCGGTGATGGCGAGGTTGTAGAAGACCTTGCGGACGGGGTTGGAGAAGGCCCACTGGTAGGCGAAGTTCATGAAGGTGCCGTCGAGGGTGTCGAACAGGCTCATTCCGGCGGCGAAGAGCAGCGGCAGGCACAGGATCGCGTACCAGGGCAGCCCGGCGGCCGCGCCCGACCCGGCCATCACCATCAGCGTGACCTCGGTGGCGGTGTCGAAGCCGAGCCCGAACAGGAAGCCCAGCGGGAACATCTGCCCCGGCCGGGTGATGGACTTGGTGAGCCGCCCGAGGATCCGGTTCATGAACCCGCGCGAGTCGAGATGCTGCTCCAGCTCGTTCTCGTCGTACGACCCCGCCCGCATCGCCCGGAAGACCTTCAGGATGCCCAGCAGGGCGACCAGGTTGAGGGCGGCGATGAGGTAGAGGAACGTCCCGGAGACCGTCGTACCGAGGAAACCCAGGACCTGGTGGGTGCTGGAGCCCTCGTTCATGACCTTGCCGGCGAGCTGGGTGCCGCCCGCGATGAGCGCGGCGAGCAGGACCACGACGCTGGAGTGCCCGAGCGCGAACCAGAACCCTCCGGACACCGGCCGCTTCCCGTCCGCCATCAGCTTGCGGGTGGTGTTGTCGATCGCGGCGATGTGGTCCGCGTCGAAGGCATGCCGCATCCCGAGCGTGTAGGCGGTGATCCCGAGTCCGATGCCGAAGGCCTTGTCGCCCACCTCGTAGTGCTCGGGGACGACGAGAAGGAAGAGAATCCCGAACGCGATGACGTGCAGGGCGGCTATCGCGGCCATCAGACCGACCGTTTTGACGGTGTCCTCGCGGCGCCAGCGGAAGGAGGAGGTGGCGGTCTCGGGCAGGGCAGGGTCAGTCATACGGTGGTCACTCCAGCACCTCGTGGATGAACGCGTGAGCTGCCGTGGCCGGTCTCCTGGCTTACGGGTCGTGCGTTTCCCTGCCCGCCTTCCCGGCCTGATGGTGACGGCCAGTGGCTGTCCCGCGAGGGACGTGGGAGGGAAACTCCCCGATCACAGTGGCGAGGGCCGCACCGGAATGGACCTTTGAGGGGTCGTCACCGGCTTCCCGAGCACCACGGCCCGACCACCGTAGGCGGGGGCGGGGGCTCCTGCATAGCTGCATACCTGCGCAGGTATGGAAGATCACACAAGACCGCCTGCGAGGATGAGCCCCATGCACCTCGTCCCGGCCGACCGAGCCGACCGCCGCACCATCGACGGACACCGGGTGTGCGACGCCATCGCCGCGATCGGCGACCCGGGACACGTCCGCACCTGGTCCGACCGTTTCGCCCTCCTCGCCGACCCGAACCGCCTCTCCTTGCTCCTCGCCCTGCACCGCACCGGCCCCCTGGCGGTCTCCGACCTCGCGATCGCCACCGGCATGAACGACCCCGCCGTATCGCAGGCGCTACGGCTGCTGCGGGCGGCCGGGGTGGTGGCGGGGGAGAAGGAGGGGCGGGTGGTGCGGTACCGGGTGGTGGACGACGAGGTGCGGGGGTTGTTGCAGCAGGTGTCCTGAACCGCGCCGGAGCCGGTCAGCCGTAGTAGCCCGCCAGGTCGCCGTCGACGTCGACGGTTCCCTGGGCGTTGTGGACGCGGATGCAGCCGTCGGCGCCGATCGGGAGCAGGGCCAGGACCGGGCGGGTCTCTCCGGCCGCGAGGTTCTCGTTGGAGACGGTCGGGAGGCCGCCGTCGCCGTAGGCCGTCAGGTGGGTGGCGGTGGTCGGCCCGACCCCGGTGAGGTTGACCAGCACCGCCTGGGCCTCGGCCGGGACGCCGTCGACGCCGGCGACCTTCACCGTGAGGGTGCCGTTCGCGCCCAGCGGTCCGGCGGGGACGCCCGTGCCGTTGCGGGTGTCGAGGAAACGGGTGGGCCCGGTCGGTACGAAGGCGTACCCCCCTGTGACGTAGAAGCTCTGGAGGTCCGCGATCAGGTCGACGTGCCCGCCACTGTTGTAGATCTCGATCTTGCCGTTGCAGACGGGAGTGACGACCAGGTTGGAGACGGTCTGCCCGGCGCGGTAGTTGAGGTTCGACGTGCTGGGCCGGCTTCCGCAGTAGACGGTGACGACGCCACTCGCGGTGCCTCCCGTCGCGGTGATGTCGAGGACGGCGGCCACCGCGGAAGACACGCCGGGGCGCAGGGTGACGGTCGTGGTGCTGCCCGGTGCGACCTTGCCTTTGGGCACGCCGGTGCCGTTGCGGGTGTCCAGGTTCCGTTCGGGTGTGGTGAGGGGGTACAGACCGCTCAGGTGCGCGCCGGTCCTGGGCACACTGGTGAAGTAGCCCTGCACGTCGGCGATGAGGTCGACGTGGCCGTGGGCGTTGTAGAGGTCGACGTAGCCGTCGCCGCCGACCCGGACCGTGACCAGGTTCGGATTGACGCGCCCGGCGGTGAAGTTCAGGTTCGAGGCCGTCGGGCGGCCGCTGCCGTCCGGGTACACCGTGACGTAGCTGTTCGCGGTGGCGTCGGCGTCGGTGACGTTCATGGTCACCGCGGTCACCCCGGAAGCCGGGATGCCGCCCGCGCCGAGCACCTTCAGGCGCAGCACACCGCCGGGGCCCACCGGCCGCTGGGGCGCGCCCGTGCCGTGGCGGGTGTCCAGGATGCGCCTCGGGCCGGTGACCACGTAGGAAGGGCCGACCGTCACCCTGGCGGTCGCCGTGCCGGTGCGTCCGTCGGAGTCGGTGATCTTCTGCGTGACCGTGTACGAGCCGGCGGCGGCGTAGGTATGGGTGGGGTAACCACTGGTACCGGTGACGGTGACGGCCGCCGAGCCGTCGCCGAACGTGATCCGGTCGCTGGTGACCGGGTAGTAGTCGTCGGCCGTGAACATGCAGATCGCGGTGAGGGGTTGGGGCGGGTCCTGCTCGCAGGAGAGGCCCGTGGTGGGGCCGGGCGGCTGGGTGACCGGGAAGGAGATGTCCCCGATGCCCATCCGGGTGCCGTCGGCCCTGTCGATCACCACCGTGAGCTTCAGGTCCGCGCTCCCGGAGTCCTGCGTGTACGTGTGTGTCGCGGAGCCGGTGGTCGACGTGGCGGTGGTGCCGTCGCCGAAGTCGAACACGTAACTCGCGCCGTCCAGTGAGTCCGACCAGGGGTTGGTCACCTCGGGGGTGAAGGTGGTCGCCACTCCGACGTAGGCGCCCCCGGGCGACATGCCCACTCCGCTCACCGTGAACGGGTCCTGGAACTCCGTGGCGCCGCGGTCGTAGGAGCTGTCGCCCGTGCCGGTGTCCGCGACCAGCGGGTCGTTCACCCTGGGGCGGCCGTCGTAGTCCGTGGACGTTTCACCCGGGGCGTTCGCGTCGGCCGAGTCGATGAGCGGGGAGTGTTCCGTCGGCCGTCCCTCGTAGGGGAGGGTGAGATCCGTCTGGTCCAGGTCGTGGGCGCCCTGGCCGGTGCCGGCCTGAAAGGCCTCGCGGGTGGCGTACGCGGTGCCGGCCCAGTCGTAGTCGGTGCCGGTGGACAGCGGGTTGACCGCGTTGTAGTCGGCGGTGACCTGGGAGGCGGAGGAGGAGTCCACCGTCATCTCGGCCGGTGTGCCGGTGCTGGAGCAGCTGGTGGTCCCGCCGGGCAGCGCGACGGTGTTCTCCACCGATCCGGAGGTGCCCCCGGTCAGCCTGACCGCGCTTCCGCAGAGGGTCATGACGGTGTCGCCGGCGAGGTGGATGCCCGTGGTGCCCACGGCCGAGACGCCGTCGGCCGCGCCCGTGTCGACGCGGTCGTCGGCGAGCGTGATGTCCTGCGCTCCGGCCGCACTGCCGAAGCCGGGACGGGACGTTGTGGTGACCAGGTCACGGGTGAGCGTGATGCCGGAGGAGGAACCGTCGACCGCGACCGCCGGCGTGGTCGCCGTGGTGCCGGCTCTGACCGTGGCCACGCGGTAGGTGATGTGCTGCGCGCCCGCGAAGACCAGCGGGCTGGCTCCGCCCGCGGAGGCGTAGACACCCGCCATGTCGATGTACTGGGCGCCGGAGAAGGTGATCGCCGTATTCGGTCCGCCTGCCACCGTGACGTTCGAACTGCTGCCGGACCTGGGGATGAAGGTGATGGGCGCGTCCGCCGTGCCCGTGGCCGCGATGGTCACCGGGGCGTAGGCGGTGTTGGTGCCCGTGATGCGGACGGTGTCGCCCGCGACAGCGGCCTGCGCGGCCGGCTGGATCTGGCAGAAGGGTTCCGCCTGCGATCCGGGGCCGGTGTCGCTGCAGGTGGCGGCGAGGTTGTCGACGTACAGCGTGGTGGCGGTGTCCGCGTGCGCGGTGCCGGCGCCGAGGCCGCCGAGCAGGACCACCAGAGCGGCGGACGTCACGAGTGGTTTCACGAGTGGTTGTGCACGGCGCATCGGGTGCGCTCCCCCCTGGCCGGTCAGGGCGGGGATCGCCGACGCGCACGGCCTCTCACATCCAGTCAGCTGTCCGCTGGAGTTGAGGTGAGACTAGGCCGGTTCGGGGGAGGCGAACGCCTGCGCGAGCTCCTTTTACTCGATCTTGGGCGCTGCCATGCCGAGCTGGAGGGGGGTCATCGCCGAGCCCTTACTCGTCCGGCCCCCACCGCTCCGGCCCACCCCCCTTCCACTCGATCCACGGCGAGACCGCCACCTCCGCCGGGTCGATCTCCAGCCCGGCCCGGCGCAGGAACTCCGCGACGTCGGTGAGGTTGTGGGCCAGGCCGAGGATCTCGCCGTCGACGCGCACGCGGCGGCCGCCGGTGGGGGACGGCGGGTGCACGATCACGCGGATCGGTCCGGACATGTCCTCAGGATCGTCCGGGGCGTACGGTCCCGCACTTCGGTCCGTCATCGGTCGCGCCGTTCGGCCGTGTTCCCGGTGCCCGGACGGCCCAGGTCACGCAGCTGCCACCACTCGGCGGGGTGCGGGCGCCGTCGCCGCCAGTGAGGGTGGAAGAACACCTGGGTCGACAGTCGGTGCAGGCGTCGGCGCAGGTCCGTGCGGCCGGGGTGCTCGGCGAGCTGTCGGTAGGTGGAACTCCACTCCCGCTGTGCCCGGGCGAGGTCGTCGGGGAACGATCGCATGCTCGGATTCAATCATGTGTTCGATTTTTTGGGCCACAGCGGGTGCGGCGACGCGCACGGCGATGAGATCCGGAGGTGTGCCGGGTCTACCCAGGCGAGAGAATCCTCCAGAGACCGGAGAACGACATGACCGCCACCTACACCTTCGACGTCTTCTCCTCACTCGACGGCTACGGCGCCGCCGGCGGCGACTGGACCGGCTACTGGGGCAAGCAGGGGCCCGAGCTGCTCGACCGCCGACTCGCCCTGTACGGGGAGGAACAGCGGATGGTCTTCGGGGCCACCACCTTCCGGGCCTTCGCGCGGATGCTGGCCGAGAGCAGTGCGGGGGACGACGTGCGGGACCCCTGGGTCACCCGGATGAGGAACCTGCCGGCGACGGTGGTCTCGACGACCCTGGAGGACTCGCTCGGCTGGCCGGACGCGAGCGTCGTGAGCGGTGACGCCGTGGACGTCGTCGCCCGGCTCAAGAAGGAGTCCGATGTGCCCCTGCGTTCGCACGGCAGCCTGGGGATGAACCGGGCCCTGATGGCCGCCGGTCTGGTCGACCGCGTGCAGGTGACGGTCTTCCCCGTCATCACCGGCCGGACCGGGCTCGACCCGGTCTTCCAGGGCGCGGAGGACTTCGACCTGGAGCTGCTGGAGAGCCGGACGCTCGACAGGAACATCCAGGAGCTCGTCTACCGGCCCACCCTTCACTGACGAGCGGCACGCGCGGGAACGCGGAAGGGGCCGCCCGCACCCCGAAGGGTGGGACGGCCCCGTCGTCAGGAAGGGTCAGGCGCGCGAAGCCTTGCGGCGACGCGTGGCCAGCACGATGCCCGCGCCGCCCGCGAGCAGCACCGCCGCACCGCCCGCGATCAGCGGGGTGTTGCTGCTGGCGCCGGTCTCGGCGAGGTTGTCACCGCCGCCGCCGTTCGGGGTGGGGGCGCCCGGAGTCGTGGTGGACTCCGAGGCGGACGGGGTCGGAGTGCCCGTGCCCGGGGTCTCGGAGGCCGGAGGCGTGCTCTCGGACGCCGGCGGGGTGGACTCGGAGGCCGGCGGGGTCGACTCCGAGGCCGGCGGAGTGGACTCCTCCGCGGGCGGGGTCGCCGGGGGCGTGGTCTGCGTGGTCGTGCAGTCCTTCGTGCCGCCGTTCCAGGCCGCGATCAGCTTGTCCTTGATGACCGGGTGGTCCGGGCCCTTGGGGAGGTCGCCGTGCGTGAAACCGTCGTTGGCGTCGAGCTTGCCGTCGAACTTCGTGTTGCCCCGGTACAGGTCGACCTGTCCGTAGCAGCCCGCGTCGGGGATCGCGACGTCGAGGGTGTCGACGGAGCCGGCCTTGACGGTCACGGTGTCGAAGTCGTGGAAGACCTGCTCGCCGGAGGTGGCGAACGTCGGGCCGTGCGCGAGGTAGGACGCCAGAGAGGCGGTGCAGGTGGTCGCGTCGCCCGCCGCGCGGACCTTGACGTGGACCTTGCCGTCGTCGCCCGGCTTCAGGTTCTGGTCGTCGACCTTGACCGAGGCGAAGAAGTTCTTGCCGTCGAGGGAGAACTCGCAGCGGTCGGTCTCGGTCTTGGAGCCGGCGCCCGTACCCGGCGTGTAGTGCCCGCCGTCCTGCCAGCCCTTGCCGCCGGGGCAGTCGGAGGCGGAGGCGACGGAGGCGAGGGCGGCGGAGAAGGCGAGCGTCGCGGCGCCCGTCCCCAACAGGCGCCGCATGGTGACACGACTCGCTATGGACATACGTATCCCGTCAGGATGAGAGTGAGTGGTAACAGCAAGCATCAGAAACACTGGGCCCATTGGTCACATGCGCCACGGTGTTTGCACATCGTGGATCTCCTGGCGGAATGCTGTCAACCTGCGGTGATACATGGCCGGTTCGACTGTCATCACAATTTCGACACACAGGGAACTATCAACTCCGCAAAAGCCAGGTTCACTTTTCTGGTGAGGTGGACAGATATCCCCTTTGTCGCCTTCCCGAATTGCACCGCACCCGCATTGCAGAGGAGCCCGCGTGACCTCCCGCACCACCACGCCCGACCCCTCGCCCGACCTCTCCAGCAACGACCCGAACTGGTGGCGGCAGGCCGTCGTCTACCAGGTCTACCCCCGCAGTTTCGCCGACGCCGACGGGGACGGCCTCGGGGACCTCAGGGGTGTCACCGAGCGCCTCACGCACCTGGCCGCCCTCGGCGCCGACGCCCTGTGGCTGAGCCCCTTCTACCCCTCCGAACTCGCCGACGGCGGCTACGACGTCGCCGACTACCGGGACGTCGACCCGCGCCTGGGCACCCTCGGCGACTTCGACGCCATGGTCGCCGAGGCCCACCGGCTCGGCCTGAAGGTGATCGTCGACCTCGTCCCGAACCACACCTCCCACCAGCACGTCTGGTTCCAGGAGGCTCTCGCCGCGGGCCCCGGATCCGCGGCGCGCGAGCGGTACGTGTTCCGTGACGGGCGCGGCGCGCACGGCGAACTCCCGCCCACCGACTGGCAGTCCGTCTTCGGTGGCAGCGCCTGGCGGCGGGTCGCCGACGGACAGTGGTACCTGCATCTGTTCGCCCCCGAGCAACCCGACCTCAACTGGTCCCACGACGAGGTCCGCGAGGACTTCCGCACCACCCTGCGCTTCTGGTCCGACCGCGGGGTCGACGGCTTCCGGGTGGACGTGGCGCACGCGCTGGCCAAGGACCTGACCGAGCCGCTGCGCGACCTCGGCGACCTGCCCGGTGTCGCGGAGGAGGCCCTGGACCAGCTGGAGCCGGGCAGCCATCCCTACTGGGACCGCGACGAGGTCCACGAGATCTACCGCGACTGGCGCGCGATCCTCGACTCCTACACCCCGCCGCGTACGGCCGTCGCCGAGGCCTGGGTCCCGGGCCCGCGCCGCGCGCTGTACGCCCGCGCGGACGAACTCGGCCAGGCCTTCAACTTCGAGTACCTCCAGACCCCCTGGGACGCCGGCGAGCTACGCCAGGCCATCACCGGCTCCCTCGCCACCGCCAGCGCGGCCCACGCCTCGGCCACCTGGGTGCTCTCCAACCACGACGTCGTACGGCACGCCTCCCGCCTCGTGCTCCCGCCGGGCACCGACGAGAACGCCTGGCTGCTGTCCGGCGGCCACGCGCCCGGGATCGACCTCACCCGGGGCCTGCGACGCGCTCGCGCGGCCACGCTGCTCATGCTCGCGCTGCCGGGATCGTCGTACGTCTACCAGGGCGAGGAACTCGGGCTGCCCGAGGTCGCCGACCTGCCCGTCGAGGTGCTCCAGGACCCGATCTGGGAGCAGACGGGCCGGGTCCGCAAGGGGCGCGACGGGTGCCGGGTGCCGCTGCCCTGGACGCGGAGCGGTCCGTCGTACGGCTTCGGGGCCGGCGGCGCCTGGTTGCCGCAGCCGCAGTGGTTCGCCGAGTACGCCGTCGAGGCCCAGGACGGTGTCGAGGGCTCCACGCTGGAGCTGTACCGCACCGCCCTGCGCCTGCGCCGCAAGCTCCTTCAGGGGGAAGAGCTCGCCTGGGCCGACGGCGGCCCGGTCGGCGTGCTGGACTTCGCCCGCCACGAGGGCTGGCGGTGTGTCACCAACCTGTCGGAGGCCGCCGTCCCGCTGCCGGCCGGGGAGGTGCTCCTGACCAGCAGCCCGTTGGAGGACGGGCTGCTGGCACCGGATACGACGGTCTGGCTGGGCTAGGGCTAGCCGACGGTCGGGGTCGGGGCCGGGGTCGCGCCCGTGGCCGGGGTCGTGCCGTTCGCGTTCTCGCCCGGGACCGCGAGCGGCGTCGACGTCGGGTTGGCGGGCGGGGTGAGCACGACCATCGGTGCGCCCGGCTGCGGCGCGGGCGGCGTCAGGTCGGTGGCGGGCAGCTTCGGCGGAGTGGTCTGCATGAAGAGGGCCTGGTCGAAGTTGACGAAGCCGGTCTTCTCCATGACCGTCATGTGGTCGAGCACCGTGTCGTTGGCCATGTCGGCCAGCGACCGCACCAGCGAGTTCTTGGTGGTGGAGCGGACCTTCGAGATCGTGTTGAAGATCGAGCCGTGCGTCACCCGCAGGATGTTGGCGAAGTTCGTGTCGAACTGCTGGCCGTTGCTCGACTCGATCGTGTTCACGAAGCCGACCTGCTGCGGGCTCGCCACGTTCGGGATGGTGATGTTGAGCATCGGGGCGATCTTGCGGCAGGCCGCGTCCAGGGCCGCGTGTCCGTCGATGAGGTGCCGTCCGGCCTCCTTCACCTCCGGGGTCGTCCCCTTCTGCAGGGCGACCTGGCCCAGCGGGTACTCCCACAGGCCCGCCGCCCGCACCTTGACGACGAAGTCCCGGTCCAGCTCGGTCAGCGGGCCCCACTGCGTCTGGGCGATGATTCTGTCCTGAGCGGTCGACGCCTGGCTGACACCCAGCATGGACGGATATGCGAGAGCGCCCAGTGTCAGCGTGAGGGCTCCGCCCACGAACAGCGTTCCCATCGCATTGCGCGAGAGTGGCACCGTGCCTCCTGCCCGGTAGGGGTCTCCCGCCGGGAGGCGGGTCGGACGCACAGGAGTACGCACGCCGGGCCAGGGATGTTCATCATCTTTCCCGGAGGATGGCCGGGCTCACACCACGCCCCGTCAGGACAGCGTCCCGCCGCGCCGGTTGACCGTTCGTTGACCGGTTCGCGGGGAACTCCGGAGGAAATCGCGGGAGAGACCTGACGGGCCCTGGACCTAGATTCACCGCATGTCCATGCCACAGCGGTCCCAGCGGCCTCTCCCCGTCCTCCCGTACCGCAAGCCCACCAAGGGCCGCGACTACTGGGTGATCGACGACGTGCTCCCGGACGTCGACGCGGTACGGGAACGCTGTCTCGCGAAGGACGACTGGGCGCGGGGGCATCCGTACACCTCGGAGACCTGGCCGGGGCTGCGGGCCATGCCTGGCCTCGAGCCCGCCGAACTCGCGAACGTGGAGCGGCAGGTGCGGAAGGCGACGGGGGCCGCGAAGCTGTGGGTGCAGCAGGCGCCCGGCGGGGGCACCCTCAACCACAACTGCGTCCAGGTCGTCGGGGAGGGCGAGAGCGAGCCCCGGCCGCACACCGACTCCCGGGCGCTGTGCCGGTACGCCGCCGTGCTCTATCTCAACCCGGGCGTCCCCAAGGACTGCGGCACCAGCTTCTACCGGCAGTCCATGCCCGGCGGGCGGCTCGGCGGCAACGTCGTACAGGCCCCGCACAACAACCTCGTCGAGGCCCTCGGCACCCGGTTCGTCGCGCCCGACGCCTTCGAGGAGGACGTACGGGTACCGCACAAGTACAACCGGCTGCTCCTCTACAACGCGAACCTCGTGCACAGCGCGACCGGTTACCGCGGCAGCACGCTGGAGGAGAAGCGGATGACGGCCGTTTTCTTCTGGATGGCGTGACGCCGGCCGAGGGTCAGTAGCGCACCGCCCGGGACACCTTCGCCCGCACGTCCCCCGACAGGGCGTGCGTACTGCGGGCGGTGCCCTTCCCGGAGCCGCCCGCCGGGACGTCCCGGACCGTCACCACCACCGCGTCCAGCAGCTTGCCCGACCCGTCGGTGAAGTCGACCTGGACGGCGAAGGACTTCGCCGAGTCCGCGCTGTTGGCGGCGGTGACCCCGACTGTCGTACGGCCGTCGGAGGCGGTCGCGGGAGTACCGAGCCGTACGTCGTCCTTGGCGTCGACGCCGTTCTTGATGTCGTCGAACCGTCTGCCCGCCTCCGCCGTCGCCGACGACACCGCCTCCCCGGCGCGGGAGGCGGCCGACGCGGCCTTGCTCGCCACCGACGACGGGCTGTCGTCGTCGGAGCAGGCGGACAGGCCGGTGAGGGCCAGGGCCGTCAGCAGTGCGGCCGTCGTCCAGCGGGTCATCTCGCCTCCTCGTCCCGCCTCCCGGGTGCGGGTCTGTCCCCCCAGTGAAGGTCCTCCGCGCCACGGCCGCATGTCCCGTGTCACCCGAACGGCCCACTCCCGTGGTGGCCGGCCCCGCCCCGCCGGATGGTCGAAGCAACATCGACCACGAAAGGTGGGACACGGCCATGACGCAGCAACCGCACGCCACCCAGCCGTCCGCCGGCATGACCTCGACCCCGACCCCGGGCCCCGGCCCCACGCCGACCGAGGCCGCGTGGGCCGCCGGCGGGGTGGTCTTCGCCGGTGTGCTGATGCTGATGAACGGCATCCTGGCGATCTTCCAGGGCATCTCCCTGCTCGCTGACGACGACGTCTGGGCCCGCGTCGGCGACTACGTCTACAAGATCAACCACACCGGCTGGGGCGTGATCCTGCTCTGCCTGGGCGCCCTCGCCGTCCTCACCGGCGCGTTCATCCTCCGGGGCGCCGCCTGGGCGCGGATGACCGGCATCTTCCTCGCCTCGCTGAGCATGCTCGCCCAGTTCCTGTTCCTGCCCTACGCCCCGGTGTGGTCGGTCATCATGATCGGCCTCGACTTCTTCGTCATCTGGGCGCTGGCGGTGTACCGGCCGGGCATGCGGGCCTGATCCACCGGGGCATGCCTGACCCACCGGGTCACGGCAGCACGCCGCCACCGGGGAGGCCCGGTCACACGTGCCCGATGCCGCCGCTGCCGAAGCCGCCGCTGGAGCCGGGCAGCCAGCGTTTGCGGTGCTGGTCCTTTCCTCGTCTGCTTCCCGCGTGATGGAGCTGGTACGGCATCAGCCGTTCCTGCCCCTCCATCGGGACCGGCACTTCGTCCGGCTCCCGCATCTCCCGGGTCTCACGGATCGGTCCGGTCTCCGGGAGGTGCGGCTGCTCATCGCTGAGCGGCCGGGGAAGCTCCCGGTCCTGGACCCGCATGCCGAACTGCACGGCCCACACCAGCGCGCCGGCGATGAACAGCCCACCGGCAAAGGCGGCGATCACGTTGAGTACTTCGCTCGACGAGGCCGCCAGGACAAACGTCGCCGTACTCATGGTCCGATTATCGCCGATTTCACCGGATCGGCGCGAACGAGACGTCCCGGGGGACGACCGTGACCCGGTGGAAGTTGCACGGCGCCGGACCGACGGCGCGGGGGCCCGCCTGGTGGGCCATGAGCGCCACGCTGACCAGGCTCATCAGCAGGTCGACGTCGGTCTCGCAGTCGAGGTGCACGGTGACCCAGCGGGAGCCCGGCAGCAGCCGGACCGCGGTCGACTCCTGGAGGTCGTCGTGGAACCTGCGGATGGCCGGCTCGGTGAGGTGCAGATCCACGTCCCGCCCCGGGTGGAAGTGCACGATCTCGCTGTGAACGGAGCGCAGCGCCAGGCCCGCTCCGCAGCTGGGCAGGCCCGTGCTGAGGTCGGACCATGCTTCCAGGCGCTCCAGGGCACGCTCGGCCAGAGTCATGTGCCCATCGTCGCCCGATCACCGCCCCGCAACCAGAGGTTGAGCGAAACGTAACCGGGGCGTGAGGTGTCCCCGGGCCGGTGCCGTGCCCACGTTGTCGACCGGTCCGTCGATGCGTCCCCCGTGAACCGATCGACGGGTTCGTGGCGATGAGAGGGTGAAGTGATCCTTTCGAAGGGGGACTCCGTGAGTGAGAACGTCGTTCGGCCCGTGCTGTGCAGCGTGCGTGGCTCCGCCCGGCTCGCCGTCGTCGGACTCGGGCTCGCCGGGGCCGCCTGGGCGCTGCGGGCGGTCTGGCACATCCGGCTCGCCGTCGCGGGGGAGCCCACCTCGGGGCCGCCGGACCAGGGCGAGGGCCGGCACCGCCCGCTGAACTCCCTGGAGGACTCGTACCACCTGGTCAGTACCGCGGGAAGCGTCCTCACCCTGCTGTGCGCGGCCCTGTTCATCGGCTGGCTGGGGCGGATGCGGGACAACGCGCGGGCCATGTCGGGCGAGCCCGCGCGCTACTCCGGCGTCTGGGTCTACGTCTCCTGGTTCGTGCCCCTCGCCAATCTCTGGATCCCGCGCGGCATCGTCGCCGACGTCCACCACAAGAGCGCCCCGGACCGGAAGCTGCCCGTCGTCGTGAACGTCTGGTGGGCGCTGTGGCTCGTCGGCATGGTCACCGGGGTGGGCCTGATGTACGACGGCGACACGGACGACGTCATCGCCCGCGCCTACCACGGCGTGACCACACTGCTCGTCGCCGACCTCGCCGTGGTCGGCGCGGCCGTCGCCGGGATCCTCATGGTGCGGGCCCTGACCGCCGTGCAACTTGTGCACATCGACACCCAGTTGCGTATGCCCGGTGGTGATCCCTTGAAGGAAACGGTCAGGGCGTTTGATCGGGATTGAGGGCACTTACTGTTGCGCCTACGTGACAGCCCCCCACCCCCAGGATCGCCATGCGTCGCATCCCCCCTGTCATGGCCGTCTGCGCGTCGGCCCTGCTGCTCACCTCCTGCGGAGTGGGCGCCAGCAACACCGCGGTGAGCCCCAAGAAGGGCGACGACATCACGTTGGGTCTGCTGCTGCCCGACCGGGACACCAGCCGCTTCGACCGGTTCGACCACCCCCTCATCAAGAAGGAGGTGGCGACCCTCACCCACGGCAAGGGCAAGGTCAGTTATGCCAACGCCGGGGCGAGCGCGAAGCGGCAGAGTCAGCAGTTCCGGCAGATGGTCACCGACAAGGTGGACGTGATCCTGGTGGACGCGGTCGACGCCAAGGCGATCGGGCCTGACGTCCAGAAGGCGAAGGACGCGGGCATCCCCGTCATCGCCTACGACCGGCTCGCCGAGGGCCCGATCGACGCCTATGTCTCGCACGACAACGAACTCGTCGGTGAGGTGCAGGGCCGGGCTGTCGTCGAGGCGCTCGGCGACAAGGCGGAGACCAGCAAAATCGTGATGATGAACGGCTCGCCCGCCGACCCCAACACCGCGCTCTTCAAGAAGGGCGCGCTGGACGAGCTCGACGGCAAGGTCGTCATCGCCAAGCAGTACGACACCCGGGAGTGGCTGCCCTCGGTCGCCAAGGCCAACATGAAGGCGGCGATCGCCTCCGTAGGGCTGAAGAACATCGCCGCCGTGTACTCGGCCAACGACGACATGGCGGGCGCGGTCATCGACGAACTCAAGGAGGCGGGGGCCACCAGCATCCCGCCGGTCACGGGTCAGGACGCGAGCCTCGCCGCGGTGCAGCGGGTCGTGTCGGGCGAGCAGTACATGACCGTGTACAAGTCGTTCCTGCTGGAGGCGACCAACGCGGCGCAGATCGCGGTGTACAAGATCCAGAGCCGCGACCTGCAGTTCGACGCGCTGGTCACCGACAAGGTCGACAGCCCCACCCAGCAGGACATCCCCTCCGTGCTGGTGCCGGTGGTCGCCCTGACCAGGGACAACATCCAGCAGACGGTGATCAGGGACGACGTCTACACCGTGAAGCAGATCTGCACGGCCGAGTACGCGGCGGACTGCGCGGCGATCGGTCTCAAGTAGCCGATCCTCAGGGGCCGGTGCGCACGCGCCGTACGGCGAGCGCGGTCGCCGTCAGTGCGGTGACCGTGCCGAAGGCCAGGTGGACGGCGGTGTCGGCCGGGGTGAAGGACGCCACTGCGTTGCCGAGCACACTGAGGACGAGCAGGGGCCAGAGGAGAAGGGTCACGGTTCACTCCAGGGGGCGGGGCGTCGGGTCGTTCCCGGTGGTGCCGACGCTACGAGCCCCCACCGGGCCCGGCCGATCCCGTACTCCGCCCGGTCCGGGGTACAGCAGGCTGTACTTTCCGCCTCCCGGCCTGTTGGTGAACTCACGGTCCGCCTAGGGTCGTTGTTCTCCGGCCCGAGGGGGGTTCGCATGGCCACCGACGACGTCAAGGGCCTGGTCGTGGGGACCGCGACGACCGCGGCCGCCGCGCTCGGCCAGCTGGTCTCCGGACTCGGTACGGCGGTCCTGACACCGTTCGTGCTGCTGTGGCTGGTGCTGGCGCCCGGCGGGGTGCGTGTGCTGCACGCCCTGGCCGGCATGGAACGCGTCCGGCTCGCCCGCTGGGGCCCCGAGGTCATCGCCCCCGCGCCACCGCCGACGCGGCTGCGGGCCGCCCTCGGTGACCCCACGACCCGGCGCGAACTGCTGTGGCTGGTCCGGCATCTGGCCGGGGGCCTGCCGCTGGGACTGATCGGCTTCGTCCTGCCGGTGCTCGCCCTGCGGGACACCGCGTTCCCGCTGTACTGGCGGCTCGCCCCGAAGGACGCGACCGCCACGTCCATCGGCATCGGCGTCGCGCAGTCCTGGCCGGACGCCCTCGCGGTGTGCCTGCTCGGCGTGGGCTGGATCGCCATCATCCTGGGGCTCACGCCCGGCATGGCACGGCTCCAGGCGAGCCCGGGGCGCCGGCTGCTGTCGGCCGGACCCGATGCCGACCTCTCCCTGCGCATCGCCGAGCTGACCGCGACCCGGGCGGCCGCGCTGGACGCCCACGCCACCGAACTGCGGCGCATCGAGCGCTCGTTGCACGACGGCACCCAGAACCGGATCGTCACGGTGACCGTGCTGCTCGGGGCCGCCCGCCGGATGGTCGCCCGCGACCCGGACGGCGCCGACGAACTCCTGGAGCGGGCCCAGTCCGCGGCCGAACAGGCCCTCGCGGAGCTGCGGACCGTCTCCCGCAGCATCCTGCCGCCGGTCCTCGCCGACCGGGGTCTCGCGGGGGCGCTGACCGGGCTCGCGGCGGAGAGCGCGGTGCCGTGCGCGGTCGATGTCGAGATGCCGGGGCGCTGCGCGGCCTCCGTCGAGGCGACCGCGTACTTCGTCGCGGCCGAGGCGCTGACCAACATCGCCAAGCACAGCGGGGCGTCCCGGGCCACGATCACCGTCCGCGCCCCCGGCTCACGGCTCCTGCTGCGGGTCACCGACGACGGCCTGGGCGGTGCCGACGAGCACGGCGGCTCCGGCCTCACCGGCATCCGCCACCGCGTCGCCGCCCACGACGGCACCCTCCACCTGACGAGCCCCCCGGGCGGCCCGACGATCGTGGAGGTGGATCTCCCGTGCGGGCTGTGACGGGGCCCGCATTCGGCGCGCGCGGCGGTGCTCGGCGACGGCACCTTCTGCCCGGCGGGGCGACGGTTCCGGCGGCGGCTTCGGCGGCGGGCCAGGTGTCGGCGCTGCGGGGCTCACCGGGCGGCCCGACGATCGTGGAGGTGGATCTCCCGTGCGGGTTGTGACGGGGCCCGGATTCGGCGTGCGGGGCGGTGCTCGGCGACGGCACCTTCTGCCTGGCGGCGCGAGGGGCTTCGGCGGCGGATCAGGTGTCGCTGCGGGGCGTGGCGCGGCCGGGTGTGTCGACGGACTCGGCGGGACGGGGCTCACCGGGCGGCCCGACGATCGTGGAGGTGGATCTCCCGTGCGGGCTGTGACGGGGCCCGGATTCGGCGCGCGGGGCGCGGTCTGCGGCGGCGCCTTCCGCCCGGCAATGCGACGTCTCCGGTGGCGGCTTCGGGGCCCTGGAGGCGGAGTCGCCCTGTGCCGGGTGAGGGACGGGGCGGGGGACGGCCCCGTCTGTTGTGACGGCACTCTTCGTCCGGCGGGCCCGCCGGACGGTACTGGGACACTGGAGACGGACCTGTCATGCGGATCGTGATCGCCGAGGACGACCCCCTGCTGCGGGAGGGGCTCGCGCTGCTGCTGCGTGCCGAGGGGCTGGACGTGGTCGGTACGGCCGACACCGCCGAGGGGGCGCTCGACGCCATCGACGCGCACAAGCCCGACGTGGCCATCCTCGACGTACGGATGCCGCCGACGCACACCGACGAGGGCGTCCGCGCGGCCGTCGAGGCCAGGCGGCGCAGGCCCGACCTCGCCGTGCTCGTGCTGTCCGCCTACGTCGAGCAGAGCTTCGCGACCGAGCTGCTGACCGGCGGGGTCGGCGGGCTGGGCTATCTGCTCAAGGAACGGGTCGGCCGGGTCGAGGAGTTCCTCGACGCGCTGCGCCGGGTGGCGTCCGGCGGCACCGCCATCGACCCCGAGGTCGTCGCCCAGCTGTTCACCCGGTCCCACCAGGACGTGCGGCTCGAGCGGCTCAGCCCGCGCGAGAAGGACGTACTCGCCCTGATGGCCGAGGGGCTCGGCAACAGCGCCATCGCGGAGAAACTGTTCGTCACCGACGGGGCCGTGCACAAGCACATCCGGAGCATCTTCGCCAAGCTCGACCTGGCGCCCACGGACCAGGTCGACCGGCGCGTGGCAGCCGTACTGCGCTATCTGGAGGACGCCCGGCGACGGTCGTAGTACAGCCTGCTGCAAGGGAGTTCGGGCCCCCTGCGGCAATGATCCGCGGACCTGGCGCTGGTGTGCTGGACGCATCACATCAGCCCCTCCGAAGGGACCCCGCGGTGAGCGTCCAAGCCCCCGTCAGCACCGAGACCCGACCGGCCGCGCAAGAGGCCGGAGGGCTGCGCGGAAGTATCCGGCGCAACCCCCTGACCTGGTTCTTCACCCTGGCCTTCGCACTGAGCTGGGCCGCCTGGACGCCGTACGTCCTCTCCGAGAACGGCCTCGGCGTCTGGCACCTCACCTTCCCCGGCGGCCGCGCGGGCAGCCAGCTCACCGGCGTCCTGCCCGGCGCCTACCTCGGCCCGATCGCCTCGGCGCTGCTCGTCACGGGGATCACCGAGGGCCGCGCGGGGCTGCGGACCTGGCGGGCCAGGATGACGAAGTTCCGGGTGAGCCGGCGCTGGTACCTGGCCGTCCTGCTCGCGGTGCCGGCCGCGCTGACCCTCGCCTCGGCCGCGCTGGCCGGCCGCGGACCCGCGCTGCCGTCCGTGATGATCCTCGCCGCGTACCTCCCCGGACTGCTCATCCAGATGATCACCACCGGTCTCGCGGAGGAGCCCGGCTGGCGGGAGTTCGCGATGCCGCGGATGCAGCGCCGCTACGGCCCCCTGACCGCGACCCTCGTCGTCGGCGCGCTGTGGGGCTGCTGGCACCTGCCGCTGTTCCTGACCCAGTGGGGCGGCGGGCCGCACGTCGCGTGGACCGTGCCGGTGGAGTTCATCGCGATGACGATCACCTTCAGCTGCGTGATGACCTGGGTGTTCAACAGGTCCGGCGAGAGCATGCCGCTGGTCATGCTGCTGCACACCGGCGTCAACAACTTCGTCTCCCTCGCCTGGTCGGACATGTTCCCGTCGCTGTCCGACCGGGATGCCGCCCACGCCCTCGTCCTCGGCACCACGGCGGCGGCCCTGATCCTGCTGGCCGCGACCCGGGGCCGGCTGGGCCTGCCCAAGCGGTGACCCGGACACCCACCCGCACCCACCTCACCCGCACCCGCCGCACACGAACGGGCTCCCGGCGCCTCCCTCGTCGCCCCGGGCGCCCGTTCCGGTGCGTCCCCGGGGACTGTTCGTCGTTCGCGGCGGATCGGATGTCGTGGTGGCCCAGGAATTTCGACGGGATCGTAGGCCTACTTCCCGGCGCCGTTCGCGAACTGGAGCGAGATGCGCCGCAGGACGTCCGCTGCGGAGGTGTCGGTGCGGCCCTCGTCGTGGACCTCGGCCAGCTGGACGAAGGCGAACGCGAAGCAGTTGGCGATGCTCGCGATGGCGGGGCCCAGCTCCTCGACGACGGCGTCCGCCGCCGCGTGCCCGCTCGCGTCCGCGGGGAGGTGGATCTGTGGCAGGGTCTCCACGAGCAGCGCCGAGATGGCGCCGGTCAGCGAGACCTGCCGGTCCGGGTGTTCACGGACCTGGCGTCGCATCTCGAGGGCCTCGGTGAGGATGCCGACGACGTTCTGCATGACCTCTCGCTGCTGCATGGTCCGCAGCGTATGCGGTTCGTGTGTGGTCCGTGTGTCACAGGACACAGGAACCCGGGGCCGGGGTGCGGAGCGTAAGTGGTGTGAGGGAAACAGAAGCGGCGGAACCGGAGCGGGCGCGGATACGGGCCGGCGACCGGGCGGCCTTCGGCGAGCTGTACGACCGGTACGCGCGGGCGGTCTACAACCACGCCCTGCGGCTGACCGGGAACTGGGCGGAGGCCGAGGAGGCGATGTCCGAGACGTTCCTCGCCGCCTGGCGGACGAGACAGACCGTGGAGCCAGAGGGCGGCTCGCTGAAGCCCTGGCTGCTGGGCATCGCCACGCACAAGGCGCACAACGCCAACCGGGGTCTGCGGCGCAGGCTCGCCTTCCTGGCGCGCAGCCCTGAGCCGCGCCCGGTGGCGGACTTCGCCGAGGAGACCGCCGGACGGATCGACGATGCCCGGCGGCTCGCGGTGGTGCATCGCGCCCTGGGCCGGCTGGGGCGGCAGGACCGTGAGGTGTTCGCGCTGTGCGTGTCGGCCGGCCTCGACTACCGGCAGGCCGCCGAGGCGCTGGGCGTCCCGGTCGGCACCGTGCGGTCCCGGCTGTCGCGGGCCCGCGCCCGGCTGGCCCGGCTGAGCTCGGAGGCGGAACCGCCCCCGGCCCACGGAGAGATGGAGAGTGAGGCCGCGCTCGCGGCCCTGTTCCTGCGGGAGGAGACCCGATGAGCGAGGCCGAGGAACTGCTGTCGACCCCGGCGGAATGGGACCTCCCGCCGGAGCGCCACCGTCACTTCAAGGACGTACTGATGCAGCAGATCGATCACGACACAGATCAGGCCACAGATCACGACACAGCGGCCACGCCCCGGCGGAGCCGGTTCCTGCGGCCCGCCGTACTGGTGCCGCTGGCCTCCGCGGCCCTGGCCGGCGCCCTGCTCGTGACCCTCTCCGTGGACGGCCGGGCCCCGGCGACCGGGTCCACCCCGTCGGTGACCGCCGCGGGCGCCTCCGTCACCCTGAACCGGATCGCCACGGCCGCCATGGCGAGCGACACGATCCGGGTGCGGGACGACCAGTTCGTCTACGTCAGGACGCTGGACCGGTCGAACACGGGCAGCTTCTCCGGCCCCGTGCGGCTCGGCGCCCTGCACACCGAGGAGAGGTGGACCTCCCAGGACCCCCGGCCCCTGCGTGTCACCGGATGGCTCAGGTCCAGCGGCAAGGACGCGATCATGCCCGGTGAACTGGGTCCGATCGAGAGCACGGATCCTGTCCCCGCGGGCGTCTTCCACCCGACCTACCGGTGGCTGGCCTCGCTGCCCACCGACCCCGACGCCCTACTCGCCCGGCTCTACAAGGAGGCCAGGCCGGTCGAGGGGGAGTCGCGGGACCAGGCGGTCTTCTCGCTGATCGGCGACCTGATCGGCGGCGCCGTCATGCCGCCCGCCAACGCCGCTGCCTTCTACCGCGCGGCCGCGAAACTTCCCGGAGTGCGGGAGATCCCGGACGCAGTGGACGCGGCCGGCCGGCACGGCATCGCCATCACCCTCGACGACACCGGTTTCGCGACCCGCGACGAGTGGATCTTCGACAGGCAGACCCTCGCCCTGCTCGGCTCCCGCTTCTACCTCACCGACCCGGACCGGGGCATCACCACCGAGGCCCTCGCCGGCACCAGCGCCGTGATGGAGACCGCCGTCGTCGACAAGCAGGGTGAGGTGCCCGCCCGGGCCGCGGCCCGCTGACGTCCCGTTGATGCCCGTGGGCGCACAATGGCCGCCATGAGCATCGTCAAGATCAACGTACTCACGGTCCCCGAGGAACAGCGCGAGACGCTGGAGAAGCGGTTCGCCTCGCGGGCGGGGACCGTCGAGAACTCGGACGGATTCGAGTGGTTCGAGCTGCTGCGTCCCGTCGAGGGCACCGACACCTACCTCGTGTACACGCGCTGGCGCAGCGAGGAGGACTTCCAGGCGTGGATGACCGGGATGTCGCAGGCCTCGCACGGGGGCGGCGGTGAGCAGGGCCGTCCCAGGCCCGCCGCCTCCGGCTCGACGCTGTGGACCTTCGAGGTCGTCCAGCAGGCCGCGCCCAAGCAGTAACAGGCCGCGCATAAGCAGTGAAGGAAGCGGACCCCGGGCACGGATCACCGAGCCCGGGGTCCTCGCCATGCCCTACAGCGTGACCTGCTTGCCGCCGAAGGTGACGACCAGGCTGCCGTTGGAGGCGTAGGACCAGCCCAGGGCGCCCGCGTAGGTGGCGCAGCGGGAGCCGTTGGTGCCGGACCAGAACTGGTTGGAGCCGTCGGCGTCACCGGCGTACCGGTCGTTGCCTCCGCTGTCGCACGAGGTGTTGCCGCGGAAGACCGAGGTGCCGGTCTCGAAGTTGAAGTTGCGCTCGGTGTTGCCGATGGAGACGTTGCTGGTGATGGTCATCGAGCCGGGGTTGCTGTTGTACGTGAACCCGTGATGGCCGTTGCGGTAGGCGAGGGAGTGCTGGACCACGTGGTTGACCGCGATGTCGTCGCCGCCGAGCTTGAAGCCGTTGCGGTCGCCGTTGCCGGCCTGTGAGCCGTCGCTGAGCGTGCCGTTGCCGTAGGACAGCGAGTACTCGATGGTCACCGGGCCGATCGCGCCGGTGTCGGTCTTGGTGTAGAGGTCCCAGCCGTCGTCGATGTTGTTGTGCGAGACGGCGTACCGGAACACGTTCCCGGTGCCGGTGGTGAGCTTCGCGGCGAAGCCGTCGGCGTCCTCGCCGTCGGAGTCGGCGTTGTCGTGGGACTCGGCGCTCAGGATCAGGTTGTTGGCGGGCCACTGGCTCGCCGGGGTGGAGGAGGCGATCCGGCCCAGCTGGAGCCCGGTGTCCCGGTTGAAGCGGGTCACCGTGCGCTCGACGATGTTGTTGCTGCCGCCGACGTAGATGCCGTTGTCACCGGCCCGTTCGACGACCAGGCCGTAGATCTTCCAGTAGTTGGCGTTGAGCTGGATGCCGCGGTTGGTGGAACTCTCGGTCTGCGCCGAGAAGTTGAGCACCGGGGTCTCGCCCGGGTAGGCGGAGAGCGTGGTGCGGGCGGCCGAGGTGCCGTTGTTGCCGGCCGGGATGGTCACCGTCGAGGAGTAGGCGTACGTCCCTCCCCGCATGTAGATGGTGCCGCCGGCGGAGATACGGCTGATCGCCGAGGTGAGGGTGGTCGGCGCGGTCACCGTGCCGGCCGCACTGTCGGTGCCGCTAGGCGACACGTACAGCGCGCTGCTCGACGGCGGCGGGGTGGTCGTGCCGGACGTCTCGGCGTCCAGGTAGTCGACGTTGGGCAGACCGTTCGCGCTGGTCGGGTTGAGCCGGATGGTGTTGCTGCCCGCGTTCACCGGGACGGTGAGCGTCTTGGTGGTCCAGCCGGTCCAGGTGCCGGTGGACTCGAAGGACGCCGACGTGGCCGTCGAGCCGTTCACGATGATGTCCGCGGCGCGTGCGGTGGTGGTGCCGTTGGCGAAGCGGACGCTCAGGGTCGCCGTGCCCGATGCGGGTGCGGTCACGGTGAACTGGGCGTACGCGCCGGTGGCGTTGGTGCCGTTGCAGAATCCGCTGCCGGAGTAGCCGGCGTACTCGGTCTCGACGGCTCCCGTGCAGATGGCCGGGGATGTCTCGGCCTCGTAGCGGGTGGTGGCGGCCTGGGCGGTGGTGCCGGACAGTGCGACGAGCGTGCCGGCGATGAGGCCGACGGACGCGATGACTGGTCTCAGGTGCATCGTTCGTCTCCATGGTGTGCGGCGACGGGGGCACGTATCGTTCGGACGGTAAGCGCTTGCCATGGCCGCGTCAACGGTTGTGTATGTGATCGTTGTTCACGCATGCGAATTGGATACGGTGGGCGGCATGACGCTCTTCGTGAAGATCTGCGGCCTGAGGACCGAGCAGGACGTCGACACGGCCGTCGAGGCCGGCGCCGACGCCATCGGGTTCGTCTTCTCCGACAGCCCGCGCCGCATCGACCCCGCCACGGCGGCACGGCTGGCCGCCAGGATCCCCGAGAGCGTCCTCACGGTGGGCGTGTTCCGCCGCGAACCCCTGGAGTACGTCCGCTCGGTGGCCGCCGAGTCGGGCATCGGGGCGGTCCAGCTGCACGGTCCCGACGACCGCGGCTACTACGACGAACTCTCCGGCGGCGGGTGGACGTTGATCCGCGCGGCCGCCTTCGGTGACTCCCTGCCGCGCTGCGGGGAGTTCGGCGAGGACATGCTGCTCCTCGACGCCCCGGTGCCGGGCTCCGGCATCGCGTGGGACTGGTCGCGGAAGCAGGTGGCCGGGGCGGGGGAGAAGTGGCTCCTCGCCGGGGGCCTCACCCCGGAGAACGTACGGGAGGCCGTGGACGTCACCCGCCCCTGGGGCGTCGACGTCTCCAGCGGCGTGGAGGCGAGCCGGGGCGTCAAGGACCCGGCCCTGATCACGGCGTTCGTGGAGGCGGTGCGGGCGGGGGCGGCGTTGGGGTGAGTCCCCTGGGGGGACCGCCAGTGTTTTGGCAGCGCCGTGGGGGGTGATGGTCGCGTGCGGGTGCGGGTGCGGGTGCGGGTGCGGGTCCGTCGTGGCTTGACACGCAGTTCCCCGCGCCCCTGAGGGGCGCGTCCGGGGGCGCCGCACGGGAACGCCCGCCGTCGGTCCGGGGTCTGACGCCGGGCGCTCACTGCAACGCCTTAAGGGGCGCGGGGAACTGCGCGACCAGCCACGACTGCGCGGCAGACGGAAGACGACCGCAGCGGCACTCACGACCCCGCCGGTCCTCCCTCCACCGGTACGAACGCCACCGCCTGGTGAGCGACCGCCGCTGCCGGGTGCGGGTCCGTCGTGGCTTGTCGCGCAGTTCCCGTCCGGGCCGCACGCATGGGAACGCCCGCCGTCGGTCCGGTGGACCGACGACGGGCGCTGCGAGCGCCTTTAGGGGCGCGGGGAACTGCGCGACAAGCCCCGACGGCGCGGCAGACGGAAGGCGACCGTCGCCGCACTCACGAACCCGCCGGTTCCCCCCTCACCGGTACGAACGCCACCGCGTCCCAAGCGATCGACGCGTCCCCCGTGCCGTCCGCCGTCGCCGAGCTCAGTGTGACGCGAGGCGTGCCCTTGAACTCGTACGTCCCGAGCGAGACCCAGGCGTTCTTGCCACCGGTGTCCTGGGAGATCGTCTTCTCCACGACCGTGCCGTCACCGAGGTCGATGCGGTACGTGGCCGACGGGGTGTTGGCCTCGTGGTCGGGCAGGTGCACCATCACCTCCGCCGATCCCACCACCTTCCGGTCCGGCGTCCACGTGCCGGTGACCACCGAGTCGGTGTAGCTCGGCGCCCGCGTGTGGGTGAGCCAGAAGTGCCCGCCGAAGCCGGCACCGAGCTGATGGAAGTCGATCTTCGAGGGGTAGACGGTCGAGCCGTTCTGCTGGGCCGATCCGAAGGTGAACGTCAGCGTGCCCCGGCTGGTCCAATTGCGCTCACCCGCACAGGGGTTGGCGGAACCCACCCGGAACTTCACCGTGTTCGGCACGTCGTCCACGATCAGGGCGTTCGCCGGGAGGGTGGACGCACAGGCGGCCGGGTGGGGCACCGCGACCTTCGGCTCGGGGTCACCGACCTGGTACTTCAGCACCTCCGTGCCACACGTGGCCGTGCAGTCGGTCCAGTTCACCGGCTGGTTCCACCAGCACTTGAAGTCGTCTCGCTGGCACGGACCCTCGGGCTGGCTGGAGCCCTCCACCTTGTGCGGCTTGCTGATGTCGCAGTCGTTGACCGCGGGCTCGCAGAACGTGTCGTGCGCGGGTTCGGCGGCCGGCGCGCCCGCGGGCCAGTCGCCGACGGTGAACGCCCGGACGGTCGCCCCGGTCGCCGGGTCGGTCTTCTGCTGGGAGTAGGCCGCCCAGCCGAGCACCCGCTCCGGGTACGTCCACAGGTTGGGGTTGCGGGCGTCGTCGTAACCGGACGAGAGGAACATCTTCCGGTCGGCCGGGTAGAGGCCGTTGGCCGGGTTGTTGAACCAGCCCAGGCCCCAGGGAGCGCTCGCGTCGGTCGAACTCGGCAGGTTCAGGCCGCTGTTGTAGGCCCACAGCGCGAGCCACCAGTTCTCCAGGTACCGCGGGTCGCCGCCGTTGACGAGCAGACCCTTGTCGTACAGCTGGTTCCACTTGTCCTGGAGGATCTGGAGCCCCGCGGCGATGTCGGCCGCGTAGTCCACGGTGATCGCCTGCTGCTGCTCGGCGGTGTACGTGGTGTCGGCCTTCGCCATGCCGCTGGTCACCTGGGCGATGCCGTAACCGCAGTCGGCGGCCGCCCAGTCGACGGTGTGGACGCTGCCCGCGTTGCCGTAGTAGCCGCCCTGGATGAAGTTGCCGCTCTCCCCGGCGGCCGCCCGGGAGCTCGCCTGGAGCAGGTTGGACTCCTGGGAGAGCACCCCGAGCATGATCTGCGCGGGCACCCGGCCGCCACCCTTGAGCGGGGTGGACGGGAACAGGTTCTGCGGGGTGTACGACGGGAGTTCGCTGCCGTTCCAGCCGCTGCGGCGGCGCACATCGAGCTTGCCCTGCACGGCGAGGTCCGTCGCCCACTCGACCTGCGCGGTCGAGGGCTGGAGCGACTGGAGCCTCGGATCGTTGCGGGTGACGGCGCAGGCGCGGTCGGGGTCGGTGGTGGAGGTCGACGGGTCGTCGTCGCCCGGGGTGACGCTGTCCGTGTGCACGCCGTCGGACAGCGCCGGGGACTGCTCGGCTCCCTGCGACGTCCGGGAGATCTTCGGCCGCACCGTGAAGTCGACGGTGCTGTCGTTGCCGGGCAGCACCGCGCCGATCCCGACGGACCGGGCGATGTCCGCCGCCGCCTTCCTGCCGCCGGCCGCCTCGGTGCCGTTGCCGACCGAGGTCAGCGCGAGGCCGCCCGTGGTGGAGACCTCGGCGGTGGCGGGCACGTCCAGCGTGCGCCAGCTCTTCGGCAGGGTCTTCACGGCGTCCTCGGCGTCCGTGCCGGTCACGAAGACCCGGCCGCCGTTGCCGTGCACCGCGAGGGCGCCGAGCGTGCCGGAGCCGAGGAGCCGGTCGGTGCCCGCCGAGGTGACGCGGTGGACCTGGACCTTCGTCCCGGCAGGGACCTGGTAGGCGAGCCCGCTGTGCGCGTCCGGCACCAGCCGGAACGGTGTGCCGCCGGTCCTGGCCAGGGTGCTGGTCGAGCCCTTGGCGTCCACCGAGACCACCGAGTCGCCGGAGGCCGCCGCGATCTTGTCGCCGAAGGGCACGGCGGAGGTCAGCTGGGCGGCGACGGTCTGCTGCCGGACCAGCTCTCCCTTCGCGGCGTCGACGGTGAGCAGTTGCGTGCCGTCGCCCTGCGGCCGGGTCAGGACGGCCTGTTCGCCGTCGCCGCAGCCCGGGTTGAAGTAGGCGAGGGAGACCAGCTCGGGCAGCTTGGTCACGGTGCCGTCCGCCAGGTCGACCACGGCCGCGAACGCGCCCTGCTGGAAGCCCTGTTGGTCGTTGACGGCCTGCCGTGGCGCGTAGACCACGACGGCACGGTCGCCGGACCCGGTCACACAGGTCTGGCCGATCCACTGGTCGGTGTCGATGCCCGGCTCGGACAGGGTGGCCGCGGTGTGCCACTTGTAGGCGTCGGCCGCGTCGGCGACCAGGACGTGCAGTCCGGTGCCGTCACCGTCGTAGGTGACGATCCGGTCGCCGGACTTCTGCCAGCCGGAGGGAAGTCGGGAGGTGTCGGTGACGTGGTCCGCCTTCGGGGCGGGCGTCGGGTCGGCGGGGTCGGTCAGGGCCGCCGAGGCCAGCGGGGCGATGAGGGCCAGCGAGAGCACGGACATCGCGCCGGCCGCGGCTATGCGACCGCGCCGGCTTCTCGGTATGCGCCAGCGGTGTCTTCCGCCGGGGCTTTCACGGAAAGTACGCAAGGGATTCCGTCCGGTCATTCGGAGAAAAGGGTGGGGGGTACCGGCGTCGACGCTCCCCCAGGCCGGTGACGCGGAAGCTACCAGTCCGCTATGGCCGCAATGAGGGCTCGCGGTGATCTACCGGGGGGTATCCACGAAATATCCACGAGAATCGGCCAACGGTTTTCCCTTTGCCGCGGTCCCCTTGAACGACATCCCCCACGCACGACAAGGAACAGCGAACGTGTTGATGAACAGCACTCGTCTCAAGGTGGCTTTCGTCGCCGCGGCCATGACCCTCGCCGGTCTGGCGGCGGCCGGCCCGGCGTCCGCCGCACCCACGACCACGACCACGATCGCGGCCGTCCGGGCCCAACAGCCCGCCGTACCGGTCGACTTCGTGGACCTGCCCGCCACTGCCCTCGTGGCCGACGGCCGGCAGCACCAGGTCACCGTCACCTACCGCAACGACACTCCGGCGGACCGGACCGTCGCCCCGCAGCTCCTGGTGGAGTCGCCGGACGCGGGCCCCTTCCTCACGCCGTCGGACGTCCTGGTCGAGCAGCGCACCGCGCACGGCTGCTGGCGGCCGGTGGAGACCGCGAGCCAGACCGGCACGCTCTTCACCGACCTGACGGCCGCTCAGCGCACCCTGCACGCGGGCCAGACCCTCACTCAGGTCTACCGGATCACGGTCACAAACCCCGCGGCCCAGGGGACCGTGCTCCCGAGGATCGCGCTCTACAACTAGGGGCGTGCGAGGGCCCGGGTCTCACAGGAGACCCGGGCCCTCGTTCGTTCGGTCAGCGACGTTCGGTCAGCGAAGTGCGCCGATCCGGTCGACCCGCTCGTTCACGCCGTTGCGGAGTTCCGAGAGCGTCGTGCCGGGCGGGGCCACCGTCGGGGTGGACGACGGCGGCTGGGTCTCGTCCGCGCAACTCGCGCCACGGGCCGGGACCTTCAGGTCCACCAGATAGTTCGTGATCGCGTCCGACGCGCACACACTGCGGTTGAAGGCGGTGTGCCCCTCCGCCTTGAAGGTGAGCAGCCGGCCGTTGTCGAGTTCACGGGAGAGCGCCACCGCGTCCTGGTACGGGGTGTCCGGGTCACCGGTGTTGCCGATGACGAGGATCGGCGCGGAGCCCTTCGCGTGGAAGTTGCCGGCGTAGCGGCTGGTGTGCTCGCCCTGCCATTGCACGCAGGCCGTGGCGTGCTGGTGGTCGTAGGTCGGCGGGCCGTAGGCCATGGCCGGGCCCAGCAGCGGGGCCAGCCGGGCGTTGGTGGTGACCTGGCGCTTCAGCAGGGCCGGGTCGGTCGGGTACTTCTTGTCGACGCACTCGACCACGACGTTCGGGTTGAGGAAGTCGAAGCTGGCCGGGGACGGCGGCCGCAGCAGGAACGAGGTGTTGTCGCGCAACTGCGCCTTGCGCAGGGCCTCGCCGAAGGAGGGCCAGATGACCTTGCCCTCGTTGATGTTGAACATCAGCCGGTAGACCAGCGTGTAGCCGTTCGCCTGGCCCCCGTTGGCGGTGGGCACCGGGTTGGCGTCCAGGTCGGCCTTCAGCTTCTCGAACGCCCCGCGCGGGTCGCCGTCACCGAAGCCGCAGGTCGCCTGGTCGGCCTTGCACCAGTCCAGGAAGCGGCTCATCGCCCCGTCCAGGGCGAGGTACTGCGGGCGGTCGTAGGCGTACGGCTGGTTGGTGTAGTGCTCCGGGTCGTAGGCCCCGTCGAGCGCGAGCGCGCGGACCCGCTTGGGGAACATCGCGGCGTAGACCGTACCGATGTAGGAGCCGAACGAGCGCCCGTAGTACGTCAGTTGCTGCTCACCGAGCGCCTGGCGCAGGAGGTCGATGTCCCGGGCCACGTACTGGGTGCCGACGTACGGCAGCAGGTCGCCCGCGTTGTCCTGGCAGGCCTGGTCGAAGTCGGCGGCCTGCCGGACGGCGGGCTCGTAGGCGTCGGGGCCGGGGACGCCCTTGGCGGCGGTGACGGCCTGGGTGTAGGTCGGGTCGTCCCAGCACACGACCTGCGAGCTGCGGCCGACGCCCCGCACGTCGTAGCCGAACACGTCGAAGTCGTCGCGCAGTTGGGTGGGCAGGTCGGCGTAGTTGTTGCGGACGAAGTCCACGCCGGAGTTGCCGGGGCCGCCGGGCTGCAGGAACAGGGTGCCCTTGCGGTGGGAGGGGTCGGCCGCCGGCTTGCGTATGACGGCCAGGGTGATGCTCCTTCCCTGCGGATCACGGTAGTCCAGGGGCACCTGGGCGTTCGCGCACTGGAAGCCGCCCTGGCAGTCCGACCAGGCCAGGGTCGGCACGGTCGGTGTCGGCACGGTCGGTGTGTCCTGCGCGGCCGCGGACACCGGGGACGCGGTCCAGGCCACGGCGAGCGCGCTCACTGCGGCCCCGGCGAGTCTGAGTCGTCTCAACTTCACTACTTTTGTTCCCCCTTGGGCTGGTCAAGCCTCAAAGAACTGGTCGTCTCACAGAGGAAACACAGAAAATCACGCGTGCCGGTTCCCGGGCCCCGCCGTCGTCCCGGGGGCCTACCCGTGCGGGGCCGCGTACTGCGTTCTGAGTGCGGGGGATTGTCGGCAGGCGCACGACGACTTAGCGGCCCTCGTCCCGACAGCCTGGAGGGGCACCAGAGGTGGAGACCGTTCCTGGTGACTGAGCGGGGGTGAGTCCTGTTGCCAGGTCTCGTACTCGGCCGAACGCCCCGGACGGTGTTGGGCGTTCTGGTCACCCGCGTTCGCTCCGCGTCCGAGCGGCACGGATCGTGTCGGGGGTCCGGGGACGCGGGGGCGGGTTCCCTCACGCCCGGGAACACCTGGTCCGGCCTGGACGGTCCGATGCCCCGCACGATCACTCCGGTCGTGCGGAGGCGGTGCCGTCCGTCGCCGTTGCGCACCGCCCACGCCTGAGCGGAGTGCTCCGTGCCGTCCCGGCAGCGTGCCTTGAGGTCCCTCGATGCCAGCGACCCCAGATGCGCGCTCACCAGACGCAGCACCTTCCCATCGCCCGGCGCCGGCTGCTTGAGCCGGGTCCGGCACGGCCACACCGGTCGGCCCGGACGCGACGCACAGCGCCGCGATGCTCCGCAGCGCACCCACCCGGCCACCCCCGTCCGGCCCCCTTCGCTCACCATGGGGCCCTGAGTCCACCCACCGGAGACCACGATGACCACCAGCCCGGAGCGGCGCTACACCGACCGCCTGGAGGAGTTCTCGGACCGCCATCCCCTCCTCGTCGACCTGGCACTGGTCGTGATGCTGTTCGGGTCCGCGACCCTCGGCTCCTCGCTCACGCTGCCCGGGGCCACGCCGCCGGACGACGACAGGCTGGCGGTCCCCTCATGGGCGTGTCCTGCCTCGCCCTGCTCAAGCACCGCACCCACCCGCGCCTCACCGTCGTGGTCAACGCGGTCTGCGCCACGGTCGTGATCGCGCAGGGGTATCTCCTCACCCCCCTGCTGCTGGGGCCCGTCATGGCCTCGCTGTACTGGCTGGCCACCCTCACCGAGCGCGAGACCATCCGCGCCTACGGCCTGCCCACGATGGTGATGCTGACGCTCGCGGCGGCCTTCTCCGACTCCATGGACCATGTGGCGCTGCTGCTCAGGACCATCGGCCCGGTCTTCTGGCTCCTCCTTCCCCTCGCAGCCGGCACCATGACCCGGCTGCGGCGCGCCTACCTCCAGGCCACCCAGGCCCGCGCCGACCACGCCGAGCGCACCCGCGAGGAGGAGGCGCGGCTCCGGGTCACCGAGGAACGTATGCGGATCGTCCGGGAGTTGCACGACGTCGTCGCCCACCACCTGGCCCTCGCCAACGCCCAGGCCGGCACCGCCGAACACCTCGCGCTCGCCAACCCGCGGCAGACCCAGCAGATCCTGCACGACCTCACCGGTACGACCTCCTCCGCACTGCGCGAACTGAAGGCCACGCTGGGCCTGCTGCGGCAGACCGACGACGAGGGCGCCCCGCTGGAACCCGCCCCCGGCCTCGCCCGGCTGCCCGAACTGGTCTCCTCGTGCGCCTCCGCGGGGATCACCGTCACCGTCACCACGGAGGGGGAGCCGCAGCCCCTCTCCCCGGGCGTCGACCTGACCGCGTTCCGGATCGTGCAGGAGGCGCTCACCAACGTCAGCAAGCACGCGGCCACCCAGACCGCGCACGTCCGCTTCGTCTACGCCGGCCCCCGCCTCCTCATCACGGTCACCGACGAGGGCCCGCCCACCCTGGCCGCCGAGCCGTCTAAGGGCTTCGGCGTCATGGGCATGCGCGAACGCGCCCACTCCATCGGCGGCGAACTGAGGGCGGGACCACGCCCGGAGGGCGGCTTCGAGGTGAGGACGGCACTGCCGTTGCAGCCGTCGGTGAGCGAGGAGGAGACGGCGTGAGGGGCTGGGTTCCGGCTGTAGGACAGGGTCCATCCCGGGTTCACCGGGAGGTCGCCGGCCGCCGGGCCCCGTGCCCGTAGGGTGGCCGACATGGCTGACGTGGATCTCGACCGGGCACTGGAGGTCGCGACGGAACTCGCGGCCTGGGCGTCGGAGACGATCCGGCGCCCCCGCGACCCGGGTGCCGAGGTGCGGGAGAAGGACGGCCCCGCGGACATCGTGACCGCTACCGACGAGGCGGTGGAGACCCACACCCGCGAGGTCCTCGGGCGGGCCTTCCCCGACCACGGGATCGTCGGCGAGGAGTACGGCACGAGGGAGGGCTCGGCCGGCGCCCCGCACTGGGTGGTCGACCCGGTCGACGGCACCACCAACTACGCCCACTCCCTGGGCTGGTGCTCCTACTCGCTGGGCCTCGCCGCCCCCGACGGCACCCCGCTGCTCGGCGTGGTGGCGGACCCGTGGCGCGGCGAGACGTTCACGGCGGTCCGGGGCCGCGGCGCGTATCTGAACGGCACCCGCACGCACGCGGCCGCCCACACCACCCTCACCGGCCATGTCTTCCTCACCGAGTGGGCCGCGCACGCCCACTGGCCCGGCATGGACCCCCTCCTGGCCGAACTCGCCGACCGGCACTGCACGGTGCGCGTGATGGGCTCCACGGCGCTCTCCCTCGCGCAGGTCGCGGCAGGCCGGGCGACCGCGGCGGCGATCGGGGGCTTCCACGCCGTCGACGGGCTCCCCGCGCTGCTGATCGCGCGGGAGGCGGGAGCGGTGGCCCTGCCCGAACTCCCGTCCCACAATCAGCCGTTGCTGCTCGTGGCGCCCGGCGCCGCCGAGGAGGCCGCGGACATCTGGCGCAGGTCGGGTGCGGCGGCCGGCTGACGGCCCCCTCGGCCGGATCTGACCAGGAGATGACCGTCAGTGAGGCATCAAGAGGCAGATCAGAGCACATACTTCAGCAAGCGGGAGGGTCCCGGGGGAACGTGGACGGGGAGCGGCTTGATGCATGCCGACGGTGCGGGTCTTGGCAAGGTCCAGGTGCGGCTCAAGTGGGACCCGAGCGCCTACGGAGAACCGGCCCGGCACCTCGACATCATCGCCGCGACCTACGCGACGGGCGACCCGTACGGGCGGCCGGAGTACGTCGTGCACACCGAGAGCCGCTCACCGGACGGCACCATCAACATGACCCGGCACAGCGAGACCGGCCTCGGTCTCGGGTTCGTCGAGGTGATGGAGCTGGAGTTCGAGCGCCTGTCGTCCGCCTACGGGCGGGTGGTGGTCGGCGTCGCCATCCACCAAAACGGCGGCCCCCGCACCTTCGGCGACCTCACCCACGCCGGGGTGCTCGTCGTCGAGGGCTACCGCCGCCTGCTGGCCGACGACTTCGCGGGCGTCGCGGACGCCACGGCCGCGACGATTGCGGAGTTCACCCGTGACCCGTCCGGGGCGTGGCACCTCACGGAGCTGATCCGGGGCTTCGACAGCAACCCCGCGGGATTCATGGCGGAGATGGGCAGCGTACGGGAGTGAGGGGGCCGGCCGCGGGCCCGCGCCCCCTCACCGGGGTCACCGCCGTCAGGCGGACGGGTTGACGACCACCTTGGCCGAGTTGTTCCTGGTCTTCGGGTCGAAGGCGAAGGACGGACTGCCGTCGTAGGGACGGACGACGACCCGGCCCGTGGCGTCGGGGATCACCTGGTCGACGCGCAGCCGGAACGGGAAGCCGACCTTCAGGTCGGGCCTGGTCCAGGTCGGCAGGGTGCAGACGTAGTGCGGGACCGCCGGGTCGTCGGCGGACGGCGCGGCGGTGTGGCAGGTGCTGGGCACCGAGGTCGCGGTGGTGCCCGGCGGGAGGTAGTAGTCGATCGCGGGGACCGGGTCTCCCGAGGCGACGTCGGCGACCCAGGCCGGGCCGCGGTTGACGAAGCGGAGACCGGCGGTGACCGTGTCGCCCTGCGCGCCGCTCACCTCACTGCCGTGCACGGCGAAGTCGGCGGTGTTGTCGGCGTCGATGTGCAGGGCGCGGCCGTTGTCCGAGCTGTCGAGGTCGGTGACGCCGCCCGCGGGCTCGACCTCGTAGTCGAACCGCTCGTACAGCGCGTGGTCGGTGACCGCGAGCCGCAGCGGCTCGGGCAGCTCCACGGTGGCGCCGGGCGCGACATCGGTGTCGAAGGAGCAGGTCGCGTGCGTCATCGCCGGGTACTGGGCGTCGGCCTCGTCGGGGCCGGTGTAGGTGCACTGCGGGTAGCGGGTGGTGACGCCTAGGCCGTACGTCGCCCACATCTGCACGGTGAAGCCGTGGGCGGTCTCGTTGCCGGTGTTGGTGACGGAGAACGGCACGGTGAGACCGGTGCCGGGCGCGACACCGGTGACGTCCTGCGGGGCGGTGACGCCGAGGTCGGGACCGGATCCGACGGTGACGAAGGTCTCCGCGGAGTACTCGGGGGCGGTGAGTGTGCCGTCCGGGCCGCCGGTGGCCGTGGCCGAGTACTCGATCGCACCCTGCGCGCCCACGGCGGCGCCGGCGACGGCCCGCAGCCTCAGCCGCACCTGCGGGCTGTAGCGGACCGGCACGTCACCGGTGTCGCAGACGGCGACGGTGCCCGCGGCGTCGGGCACGCAGGTGTCGGGCCAGGCGATCTCGGCGACCCCGGCGAGCCCGGAGGCGTCGACGGTCAGCCGCCCGTCGGTCACGGTGAAGTCGCCGTTGTAGTGCTGCAGTCCCAACGCCATCGACCGGTACTGCGCCGCACCGCCGTCACCGGGCGCGGCGACGACCGCCTGCTCGTAGGGCGCCTGGATCTCCAGCCCGTCGCTCGGCGCGGAGTCGTCGGCGAACGCGACCCCGCTCCCGAGCCCGGCGAGGACCAACGCCCCCGCGACCGCACGCCCGACCGAGACAGAACTCATAAAATCTCCCACATGGGACAGAAGGAGCCCGGCACATTGATCAGGACCGGGCGCAAGCTGGACCATATGCCCGCCGCGAAAGTTGCACCTGGCCAGGGGGTTCTTACCTGCTTCTTGATCGGCGGAGGTGGGGAGGGCGCGGAGGCCGGCCGAGTCGCGGGCGGCCTTCGTGACGTCCTTCGCGGCCCGCCGCCCGTTGCGTGTTCGTATCGGTCCGGGACAGACGGCGCGGGCGGGGCGGCCATAGGCGCATACTGAGAAGGATGACAAAGCCTGCTGCACCGAAGCGTCACTTGCCCACCAGCCCCTTCAAGGCACCGGTCGCACCCGCACCCAAGCACTTCGCCGTGGGCGACCAGGTCACACACGACATGTACGGTCTCGGCCGGGTGATCGGCGTCGAGGACGGAATCGCTGTGCTCGTCGATTTCGGCTCGTCGCAGATGCGGATCCTGAGTCCGTACTCCAAGATGACCAAGCTGTAGGAGAAAGGACTCCCTCTCATCGATCTGACCTCGCTGTTCTCCGCCCCTGAAGGGCAGCCCCAGCGCACCCCGGCGGCCCTGCCGCCCCCCACCACGAACCCCTTCCAGGCCCCGGACTTCGGGGACGACGAGGACGAGACCTTCCCGCGGCCGGAAGCGGCCTAGTCCGTCTCACCGCGCGGTGGGGTCGGACAGTGCTGCCCGATGAGCTCCTTTCCGTAGTCGTTGCCGTTCGGAGCGCGGATCCCCGAGTGGACGTGTTTCCGGTTCGGATCGTCCCCCTGGCTCGCGCCGTACGCGCCGGCCAGGGGCCCGGACCCTGGCAGTCGACCGCCGGCCGTACCTTTGGCGCGCCCGCCTTCGCGCTGTTCCCCTGAAACCTCAGCCCGCCGTCGTCGGCACCGTCACCATGACGCCGTACGACGTGCGCCCCGGCTCACCCGCCCCCCACCCGCCCCCTGAGCCCGCCCTGTGCGTGTGCTGTGGCCCGGTGGTGATTCGGCACAGCCCGCGCCCAGAGAGGCATGCGAGCGTGGATTCCGGTTAGGCGCACCGGGATTACTCGATTCAGCGGGCAGGTGAGCAGAGATCTCTTTCATGGCGAAGGCACCGGACTCGACGGCCGTGGCGGAAACGGAGCAGGAAGGGCACGAGGGAGCGGACGCGGCGGTCGGCGTCCGCAGACCCCCAGCCCCGGTCGCACCCCGTGCGAGCCGGGGTTTTCCGTCCGCGGTGTCCCGCACCGGCCGGGTGAGCGGCCTGGACGGACTGCGCACCCTCGCCGTCGCGCTGGTCATCGTCCACCACGTGGAACCCGACGTGCTGCCGGGCGGCGCGGTCGCCGTGGACGTCTTCTTCACCATCAGCGGCTTCGTCATCACCCGCCTGCTGCTCGCCGAGTACGTCCGCCGCGGCGGCATCTCCCTCATGTCCTTCTACCGCCGCCGCTGGCTGCGCCTGGTCCCCGCGATGCTGGCCGTGTGCGCGTTCTGCGCGCTGCTCGCGTCGACCACCTCCCTGTGGGGCTTCGACGGTTCCCTCCAGGCCGCGGGCCTGTCGGCCGCCTTCCTCACCAACGTCGTACGGGCCATGGAGTCCGGCCCCTACTCCGGCCTCACCGGCCCGCTCGCGCACACCTGGTCCCTGGGCGTGGAGGAGCAGTTCTACCTGCTGTGGCCCCTGATGCTGCTGCTTCTGCTACGACGGTTCCGGGCCCGTACGGTCCTCCTCTGCACGGCGGCCCTGTGCGTGCTCCCCCTTCTCTGGCGCTGCGTCCTGTGGAACCCGGAGGCGGCCCACCGCATCTACAACGGCACCGACACCCGCGCCGACCAACTGCTGGCCGGCGCCCTGGTGGCCGTAGCCCTGGCGCGTCTGCGGTCCGACGACCCCCGCCTCGCCCTCCTGCGCACCTGGTCCGCCCGCCTCGCGTGGCCGGCCCTCGCCCTGCTGGGCCTGGTCGCCTGGCAGGTCCCGGTCACCGAGGACCTCGGCGTCTGGACGGCCGCGTGGTACACGATCGGCTTCCTCGCCGTGGCAACCCTCTCCGCCACGCTGGTCACGGCCCTGGAACTACGCCCCGACGACCGCCTGTCCCGCCTGCTGGCCCTGACCCCCCTGGCCTGGGTGGGCCGCAACCTGAGCTACGGCATCTACCTCTGGCACTACCCGGTCGTACGCCTCCTCGCCTCCCTCGGTGTGACGGAGGGCCGACTGGCGTGGACGGTGATGCTCACGCTCCTGATGGCACTGCTGTCGTACTACGCGATCGAGAGGCCGTTCCTCCGGAGGGCACACGCGACGAAAGCGCGGGGGCCGGTGTTGGCGGCGGCGACGTAGGGGTGCCCGGGTGGCCGGCGGTACGACCTCGCTCACTCGGAGGTCAACGCCCTGTACGCCCGCTCCATCTCGCCCAGGTACTGCTCCAGGCGGAAGCGAACGCACTCGACGGGCCTGCCGTCCACGCCCGGATACATCAGGTCGGACCAGACGACCGTCTCGCCGCGGAGCCGTACCCGGAGAGTCAGCCTGCCCGGCCCCGGCGGATCATCGGCCGCCACCTCCACCGTGCACGGCATGTCCGTCGGCCAGAGCGGCCCGCCCGGGCGGAGGAGCCGCCCGGGACCGAGCCCGGCCATCCTGCTGTCGCTGCGAGCCATCAGGTCGAGGCCGTCGACGAAGAGGTACGTGTGCACGGCAGCACACGCGAACGGAGCACATGCGCTGACGAGCAGCGTGCTGACCCGATCCTCTCTCCGCCTGCCGGGCACGGCAGTCCTCAGCTCGCGCCGGGATCTACGCGGCATCCGCCTGGGGTGAAGTCATGGGCGGGATCGTAGCGCTGCAGCGGCTGCGATGCCCGCGTCGTCGAAAGGTCGCTTCGCCCGTAAGGGCGGCGCCCCGCACGGGAATCCGTGGCGGGCGCCGACCGTGACGCGGAGCGTGGGGTACGGCTCGGCCGTACCGCCCGTCAGACAGCCACTGAGGTCTCCGCCGCCGTGGCAGCCCTCCGCCCCTCCCGCCACCAGGACGCTCCCCAAGCCAGCACAGCCCCGCCCACCGCATACGCCCCCAGCACCCACAGTGCGGACCCCGTCGCATGCCCGGAGAAGTACACCGTGTTGCGGACCAGCGTGGTCCCCGCGCCCGGCGGCAGGGCCTGGCCGATCGCGCTCCAGAAGGCGGGGAGCAGGGGGGCCGGGTAGACGCCGCCCGAGCTCGGGTTGCCGAGGACCACGAACAGCAGGATGACCAGGCCCGTGCCGAGCAGGCCCAGCAGGGTCTGCAGGGCCAGTGCCGTGGTCGCCGAGGCCAGGACGGTCAGGGTTCCGATCGCGCTCAGGGCCCAGAAGTGGCCGCCCAGGGCGTCGAAGACCGGGCCCACGATCAGCGCTCCGGCCAGGCCCGAGACGATCGCGTACGGGACGAGGGCCGCGAGGCGGATCAGGGTGCGGGGGCGGTTCGCCGGACGGGAGCCGGACGCCATGCCCATGATCGTCGCGGTCAGGTAGCCGCCGATCACCCAGCCCAGGACCAGGTAGAAGGACGTCATGCCGCGGCCGTCACCGGAGTTGGGGGAGCGGATGTCCGTCACCGTGATCCGGCGTTTCTCGGACGCCTCGATCTTCTGGGCGATCTGCGTGGCGGTCTGGGAGACCGACGGGCCGCCGGCAGAGGCGACGAGCAGGGTGTCCTCGGTCCCCTTCGGGTCGAGGAAGAAGGCCGCGTCCGCGCGCCGCGTCATGACCCAGTCGCGGGCAACAGCCTTACTGGAGGCCGCGGTCGCCTTCACCGGGTCGCCGTCCAGTGCGTTCAACTTGGCGACGATCTGCGCCGATGCCTGCTGGGGGGCCACCACCGCTACGGGGATCCGGTGGGGGGTGGGGGAGTGGAAGGCGCCTACGTACGAGAAGACGAAGGCCAGTTGGACCAGCAGGCCGCCGAGGACCAGGCCGAAGGCCCGGAACGTCACGGCGTCCTTGAACTCCGCCGCGAAACCAGGTGACTTGGGGGCCGGCTCCGTGGGGGATGTGCCGGCGGAAGGGCTGGAGGGTGCGTTCACGGCCGCATCGTCGCACAGGTGGGTGAATTCACCGTTCCGTTTGCCGTCCCGCGTCTACTCGGCCGGTAACCCCAGCTCCGCCCAGATCGTCTTCCCCGTGGCCGTCTGCCGACTCCCCCACCGCTCCGCCATCTGCGCGACCAGCAGCAGCCCCCGCCCGCCCTCGTCGAACACCCTCGCCCGCCGCAGATGCGGAGCCGTACTGCTGCCGTCGGAGACCTCGCAGATCAGCGCCGAGTCACGGATCAGTCGCAGGACGACGGGGTCGTCGCCGTAGCGGACGGCGTTCGTGACGAGTTCGCTGACGATCAGTTCCGTCGCGAAGGACGCATCGTCCAGGCCCCACGCCGTGACCTGTTCGCTCGCCGCCTTCCGGGCCCGTGCCACCGCCGCCGGGTCGCGCCGGAGGTGCCAGGTGCGGACCTTCCCGGCGTCCAGGGCCGAGGTGCGGGCCAGCATCAGGACGATGTCGTCGGCCGGGCGGGCCGGCAGGACCGTCCGCAGGACCTCGTCGCAGGTCTCCTCCAGCGGGCCCGCCTTGTCGGCGAGGGCCCCGCGCAGCAGGTTCAGGCCGACCTCGATGTCGCGGTCGGCCGCCTCGACCAGGCCGTCGGTGTAGAGGGCGAGCAGGCTGCCCTCCTCCAGTTCCACCTCGACGGACTCGAACGGCAGGCCGCCGAGGCCGAGGGGCGGGCCGGCCGGGAGTTTCAGGAAGCGGACCTCGCCGTCCGGGGTGACCACGGCCGGCGGCGGGTGGCCGGCGCGGGCCATCGTGCAGCGGCGGGAGACCGGGTCGTAGACGGCGTACAGACAGGTGGCCCCGACCTCGCTCGGCGTCGGGGCCTCCGCACCCCGGTCGCGGGTGTCCGGCCCCTCCTCCCGGTCGAGCCTGACGACGAGGTCGTCGAGCTGGGTGAGGAGTTCGTCGGGGGCGAGGTCCACGTCCGCGAGGGTGCGTACGGCCGTGCGCAGGCGGCCCATCGTCGCCGAGGCGTGGATGCCGTGGCCCACCACGTCGCCCACGACCAGGGCGACCCGGGCGCCGGACAGCGGGATGACGTCGAACCAGTCCCCGCCCACGTCCGCGCCGGAACCCGCCGGGAGATAGCGGTACGCCACCTCCATGGCCGCGAGGTCCGGCGGGCGCTCGGGCAGCAGGCTGCGCTGGAGGGTGAGCGCGGTACGGCGTTCGTGGGTGTAGCGGCGGGCGTTGTCCACGCTCACCGCGGCCCTCGCGACGATCTCCTCAGCGAGCAGCAGGTCGTCCTCGCTGAACGGCTCCGCCGTACGGTGCCGCAGGAAGTGCACCAGGCCCAGGGTGACGCCCCGGGCGCGCAGCGGCACCATCATCACCGAGTGGATCATGTACTTGGCCACGGTCTCGGCACGGGCCGGGGAGGAGTCGACCCACTCCCGCATCCCGGGATCCCAGGACTCCGGGCGGGTGCCGCGGCCGGCTATCAGGGCCCGCATCGGGGGCGTGCCCACCGGGTAGAACGTCCTCCCGTCGGTGGGGACCACCGACTCCGGGCAGCCATTGAGGATCGACCGTTGCGCGGTACGGCGTACCGTGACCGGCTGGTCCGGCGGCACCGGTGCCGGTTCCTCACCGAGCGCCACCGACTCCAGCAGGTCCACGGTGACGAAGTCCGCGAAGCCCGTCACGGCCACCTCGGCCAGCTCGTCGGCGGTCCGGGCCACGTCCAGGGTGCTGCCGATGCGCAGGCTGGCGTCGTTGAGGACGGCGAGGCGGCGGCGGGCCCAGTACTGCTCGGTGGTGTCGAAGACGGCCGCGGACACGCCCCGCACGGCCCCGCTCGCGTCCTTCAGCGGGGACAGGAACATCGACCAGGCGTGGCCCCGGACCTCGCCGGGGGCCTGTCCGAAGTTCTCGTGGAAGAGCGGCTCGCCCGTGCGCAGGACCTGCCGCTGGAGGCGGTCGTACTCGTCGAAGGGCGGGTTCGGCTCGATCTCCCACAGGGTCAGACCGCGCATCTCGGCCAGGCTACGGCCCATCACCCGGGTCATGACCTCGTTGGCCGACACCAGCCGGGCCTCGGTGTCGTAGACCGCCACCGGCACGGGCAGCTGCGCGAGTGTGAGGTCCCACAGGGCCTCCGCGTCCGGTTCGAGGGGCTCGGCCATGCGCTCGGGCACGGCGGCGGTCACCAGCCACGGCCGTGCGCCGTCACCGTCCGTGAGCGGTGTCGCCTTCAGGCGTACGACGACCCGGTCGCCGCCCCGGTGCCGCAGCGCGACCTCGGTGGCCCAGCTGCGGCCCACGGCCACGTGGCGGCGCGCGGACTCGGGCAGGTCGGTGGCGAGCAGTCCGGCGGCGGGCCGGCCCACGACCTCTTCGGCCTCGTACCCGAGCAGCTGACGCGCCCCGGCGCTCCACACCGTGATGGTCCCGTCGGCGCCGACGACGACCGCCAGGTCCTCGGGTACGCGTCCCTCCACGGTGCCTCCGGGTGTGCCGCCCCTGCTGTCCATGCTCCCAGCGTCCCGCCGCGCAGCTCCTCGCTCAAGCGATGTCACGCGATGACAGGAGGAACACGGCGGCTCTGCCGTGGGGAGCCGCAGTCTTGCACGGGGTGGCCGGAGGGGGGAACGGAACGGAGTGATCTCGGGGGCGGGGCCGGGCCGGGGCATGGGCGGTGCCGGTCGCCCTGGGGGCGTCAGCCCAGCGGGGTGTCGGCCCAGGGGAGCGACGCAGCCGGGTCGTTGAAGGCTTCCTGGCGGGGCGGCTGGACCTCGTGGCAGGTGAAGCCGAGCCGGGTCAGGGCCCGGCCCACCTCGTTGGCGGTGAAGTCGCGGCGGTCCTGCCGGGTGATCACCTGACCGACCTGCTTGACCGGGTAGACGTGGGGGCCGACGGTCACACACAGGCCGGTGGCGGGTTCGGGCTGGACGCCGTCCATCGACCTCTCGACCTCGCTCATGGTCAGGTCGAAGGGAAAACGTGCGATGACGATGCGCATGGTGCCTCCACGGGGAGCGGTCGGGGTGTGACGGTGAGAACGGCCAGGGTGCGGCCCTGTTCGTCTCCTTCTCGACGGGACGCCGGCGGCGCGGCCACCGGCCCCCTCAGCGGTCGTACGGCTATCGGCTGGTGGGGGTGGAGCGGCGACGGCCCCGCGCGGAGCGGCTGCTGCGGTTGCGTCCCGCGGAGCCGGAACGCTTCGGGGCCTCGGCGGGCGCGGGCGCGGGGAGGGTGACGGGCACACCGGAGGGGGTGCGGGCGCCGGTGATGCGGTTCAGCTCGGCCTCGCCCGGGCGGACCCGGGTGGTCCGCGCGGTGACGCCGGCGTCGGACATCAGACGGTCCACGGAGCGGCGCTGGTGCGGCAGGACCAGCGTGACGACGGTGCCGGACTCGCCGGCGCGTGCGGTACGGCCGCCGCGGTGCAGGTAGTCCTTGTGGTCGGCGGGCGGGTCGAAGTTGACGACGAGGTCGACGTCGTCGACGTGGATGCCGCGGGCCGCGACGTTGGTGGCCACCAGGACCGTCACCTGGCCGTCCTTGAACTGGCCGAGGGTCCGGGTGCGCTGCGGCTGGGACTTGCCGCCGTGCAGCGCCGAGGCCCGCACGCCCACCGACAGCAGGTGCTTGGCGAGGCGCTCCGCCGCGTGCTTGGTGTCCAGGAACATGATCACGCGGCCGTCACGGGCGGCGATCTCGGTGGCGGTGGCGTGCTTGTCGTCGTCCCGGACGTGCAGGAGGTGGTGGTCCATGGTGGTGACGGTGCCCGCGGACGGGTCGACCGAGTGGACGACGGGGTCGTGCAGGTAGTTCCGCACCAGCCGGTCGATGTTGCGGTCGAGCGTGGCGGAGAAGAGCATCCGCTGGCCGTCGGGTCGTACCTGGTCGAGCAGGGCGGTGACCTGGGGCATGAAGCCCATGTCGGTCATCTGGTCGGCCTCGTCCAGGACGGTCATCGTGACCTGGTTCAGGCTGCAGTCGCCGCGCTCGATGAGGTCCTTGAGCCGGCCGGGCGTCGCCACGAGGACCTCGGCGCCGGCCCGCAGCGCGGACGCCTGCCGGCCGATCGACATGCCGCCGACGACGGTGGCCGCGCGCAGGCGCAGCGCCCGCGCGTAGGGGGTGAGCGCGTCGGTGACCTGCTGGGCCAGTTCGCGGGTCGGGACGAGGACCAGGGCGAGCGGGTGCCGGGGCTCGGCGCGCTGTCCGTCCAGTCGGGCCAGCAGCGGCAGACCGAAGGCGAGCGTCTTGCCCGAGCCGGTGCGGCCACGGCCCAGGACGTCACGGCCGGCCAGAGAGTTCGGCAGGGTCGCCGCCTGGATGGGGAAGGGTGTGGTCACACCCTCGGCGCGGAGCGCGGCCTGCAGTCGCTCGGGCAGGTCGAGGTCGGTGAACGCCTCCACCGCGGGCAGGGCCTCGGTGACGGTGGTGGGGAGGGTGAACTCGCCGCGGGGTGCGGCGGCCGGGCGGGAGCGCGGGTGGCTCGCGCCCCGGGAGCGGAGGCGGGACGTGTTGTTCCCGTTGTTCCCGGTTCGGCGGGTGCGGTCCATGGGAGGGGAACCCTTCCTCGATGCGTGCGGCACGTGTCGAGGAATTCCTCCGAGGCGCGGCGAAACCGCACGAGAATTCGCAAGAAAGAGCCGAGGAGAAACGAAGAAAATCACATTCTTCGGGACAATCAGATTCTTTCACGGCAATGGGACAGGGCCCGCACCCGAAGAGTGCGGGCCCCAGCCGTGAAGATACGCGTCAGCGTCAGGCGGGAACGATGTTCTCGGCCTGCGGGCCCTTCTGGCCCTGCGTGACGTCGAAGGTAACCTTCTGGCCTTCCTGAAGCTCGCGGAAGCCGGAGGTGGCGATGTTCGAGTAGTGCGCGAACACGTCGGCGCCGCCGCCGTCCTGCTCGATGAAGCCGAAGCCCTTTTCCGCGTTGAACCACTTCACGGTGCCAGATGCCATATTGAATCTCCCTAGGGGGCAGTGCCGGGACCCGCACTGTACGGACCCCGAGTCGCCGCGATGGACTCCCCTCCGGAAGACCCGGAAAGACGCCGGTGAACCTCATAGAAATTCTCCGGAAACCAAAACTGCAACTTTTATCACGGTAACACACGGTAGGTTGGCGGATCTACGTCGCCCCGCATTCTGGTGGCGTCCACTCCGAAAACCTCGCTGCGCCCCGCACGTGATTCTGTCGCGACGGCGACAGTTATTCGTCGGGACGCCGACGCGTCTCCTCCTTCCAGGAGCTCGGCCTCACGCCGCTCGTCGTGGAGCCGGCGCGGTGTCCGCCGCCGGGACGCTCCCGATCCTGACATCGGCGCCCCCGCATATGTGATGTCACCACACCAGACTTCTGCACCCGGCCGAACCGCCCGAAACCCCACCCGGGCCGCCCACCGTGATCCATCACACGCGTCCCCCGTCCGGGTGGCGACAGCCCGATCGAGCGCCGCTGATCGACCGCAGGTCCCGTCGGCCGCCTGCCTGCGGCTGCGACCCGTGGATCAACGGGGCTGCACGAAGGGTTGCACCGACAGGCCGAGCGCGGCGACACGGGGCTGATCATGGCATCGCGTCCACGCGCTCACCCGCTCCGCAGGTGCTCGATGCCCGTGTCGAGCGCCGCCCTGAGGTGGGTCGAGTCGCCCGTGGAGATCATGATGGCCACGCGGCTCTGGATACCCGCGAGCAGCGTGGCCGCCGCCCGGTCGACGTCGAGCGTCGGCGGGACCAGGCCGTTCGCCCGCAGGGCGCGCATGCCGAGGGCCGGCTGCTCCTGCCACGGGCACATCAGCTCGGTCACGATCGCCCGCGCCCCGGGCCGGTCCCGGCCGACCTGGAGGAACAGTGCCCCCAACGGGCAATGGTCGCCCTGGGGTTCGTAGCGCTCGACCACCAGGTCCCGCCACCGCTGCCAGGACTCCCAGGTGTCCAGCCGGCCGAGGTAGGGCTGCTGGTCGGACAAGTGGCCGCACCCGTGGCCTGCCGCCCGCCTTGCCTGCCGCCCGCGTCCCCGGGTCGGTGCCGGCGCTCGGGCCGGTCGATCTGCCCTGGTTCGCCGAGCCCCCGCGGCCCGCCACGAGCCCCCGCTGCCCTGGGTGCACTGCACCCTCAGTGCCCACCGGCCCCCCACAGCCGGCTGCTCCGCAAGCACCCGCCCCCGCTCACACCGGGTACGGCGTCGTCTCGCGTGCCGTGCGCAGGGCGCCCGTCCACCAGGACAGCTGCTCCAGCAGGGTCTTGGCGTATTCGGCTGCCCCGGGATCCAGGGGACGGCCGTCCTGCCACGCGGTGAAGTAGTAGGGGAAGGCGAGACCGTCGCGGATCGTGACCGCGTGCAGTTCGGTCAGCACGTTCTCCAGGTGCAGCACCGCGTGCCGCCCGGTCCAGCCGCAGTCGCTGGGCCTGCCGGACCATGGGCGCCGCAGGTCACCCGGGCTACGGCGATCGGATCTCGCCACCCGGGCGGGCATCAGCGTCGAGTACCTGACCCGCATCGAGCAGGGCCGCGACCGCCATCCCTCGATCGCGGTGGTCAACGCCCTGGCCGACGGGCTCAGCCTCGACCCCGCGGAGCGCGACCATCTGCGCTACCTCGCGAAGATCAGCGGCGGGGAGTGCGTCAGCCACACCCGGCCCGCCCCGCCGACGCGCCAGGTACGGCCGTCCGTCCTGCGCACGCTGCGCCTTCTGGAGCCGGGCATCGCCCTGGTGACCAACCGGACGGGCGACGTCCTCTCCCACACCAGTGCGTTCGAGGCGGTGACGAGCGGCACCGGACTGCTCGACTCCGACACCCCTAACCTCACCCGGTACGTCTTCACCGACCCCCGCGCCCGGTCGTTCTTCGCCGACTGGGACGACGTCGCGGACGAGCGGGCCTTCGATCTGTGGCTGGGCCCGTCCCTCGACTCCTATGAGTGGTTCACCGCGGAACTCGCACCCCTCGCCGGCCCCGATCTCACCCGCCGCCTGCACCGGCACGTCGTTCCGCAGCGCGGGGACCTCCGGCTCCGGCACCCCTCCGGACGCGAGCTCCGGCTGGTCCGCGAGACCCTCGACCTCTCCGCGGACGCGCAGCAGTTGGTCGTCCTGCTCCCCGCCGACGAGGCGACGGACCAGGCCGTCGAGGAACTCCGCCGCCCGGCCCACGGCGGGCTGCGCGCCATCTCCTGACGTGGACACCGTGCGGTGTTCGATTACCGCCGGATGTCATACCCTGCATCTTCGGTGAGCCGGGCTTCTCAGGGGGACACAGGAACCCGGACCGCGATCCTTCCCTCTTCCTCAGTCGGGCGGGCGGTTCTCTGACGAGCATCTAGTGAAATTGGCCGAAATTGATACACATGCCACCGCAGACTCCTCCGCGGGCGAGACTCTGGGCCGTGGCGGCCTTCGTGGCCCTCGGCTTCTTCGTCGCGATGGAGCTCACCGCGCATCGCTACGGCCTGCCGGGACCGCTCGGCACTCAGATGCGCGAGTTCGTGTACCCGCCCAAGTCAGGCCCCCTGCTGTACGCCGGCCTGGCCCTGATGATGGTGGTGCTCACCTGGCGGCAGCGGTTCATCGCGCTCGGGGCCGCGATCGGCGTCGACCTCGTCATCCTCGGGGTCCGGTGGATGTTCGACCTCCATGTGCCCCACGGCCACCCCTTCGGCAACGGCGCGCTGTGGGTGATCCTGGCCTGCGCGGTCCTCGCCCTCACCCGCCGCACCGGCCCGGAACGCGTCCTGCTGCTGAAGGGCGTAGGGCTGGGCCTGCTCCTGGTGGCCGGCCGCAAGACCGGTGACACCTGGCTCCTCATCACCGCGAAGAGCCGGCACATGGTCCTCGACCCGTACCTGGCGAACGCCGACCACGCCCTGGGCAACCCCTCGTGGGTCATGGGCCGGATCATCACGGCCACCGGAGCGGTCGGCTTCAACTTCCTCGACACCATCTACGGCCAGCTGGCGGTCGCCGCGGTGGTCGTCGCGCTGTACCAACTGCGCAACGTGGCGGCGGACCGCCGCTTCCCGCGCCACCACCTGGTGCGCACCTTCCTGCTGATCGGCCTCCTCGGACCGGGTATCTACATGATCTTCCCGGTGGTCGGACCGGTCTTCGCCTACGGCACCGGGACCGACCACTGGGCGTCGATCGCCCTGTGGTCGCCGCAGATACCGAGCGACGGGCACTGGGCCGTGGCGAACCTGTGGCCGCAGACGCCGCCGCCGATATCGGCGCCGCACTCCATACCCTTCGACGGGATCACCCCCCGCAACTGCATGCCCAGCCTGCACACGGCGTGGGCCACCGCGATCTTCATCCACTCCCGCAAGGGCCCCAGGTTCCTGCGGTACGCGGGCACCTTCTGGCTGATCGCCACCCTCTGCGCCACGCTGGGCTTCGGCTACCACTACGGCGTGGACCTCGTCGCCGGCGTGGTGTTCACCCTCACCATCGAGGCGGGAGTGCGCACGTTCGACCGCGGCTGGGACCGTTCCGGCCTCCGGCTGACCGCCTACGGCACGGCGGTCTTCGTCGCGCTCCTGGTGTCGTACCGCTTCCTGCCGGTACGGATGGCCGAGTACCCCTGGCTGGCCGGACCCCTTGTCCTGCTGGCGATGGGCTCGGTGATCTACGGCTACCTGCGCACCGTCGCCCGGTGGGAACCGGCGACCGTGCCGGCGCGAGCGCCGCAGCCGCAGCCCGAACTGCTGTGAACCACGGCGTACGCCCCGATCAGCCGCCCACCCGCTCGATCCACTCGCTGGAGCCCAGCGGATAGTCGTAGCCCGGCCGGCTCACGTCCGCGCTGGTGCGGAACGCGCTGCCGTCGTTGTCGATGCGGACGGTACCGCTGCGCTCGCCGCTGGACCAGTCGAGACTGAGGTCCCAGCGCACGTCGTGCGCCTTGGTGTGGGCGCTGATGTAGAAGACCTCCGGATCGGACTGGCTGACCTTGTACGGGAAGTCGCGCTGGCCGTTCTTCACGCTGACCGTCGGGCTGCCGTTGTCCAGGTCGATGTCGAACGACTTGGTGCCGACACCGCCTCCGCAGCCGACGCCCATCGAGTAGTCGTTCCAGGCGAGCGGCGCGTCCTTGGTGAGGAAGCGGACGTGCAGGGCGTTCAGTACGACGGTCTCCTCACCGGTGCCCTGGACGGTGAGCGCGACCCGCTGCTCGCCCGAGGAGACCGCCCCGTACGCGGCGGCCCAGCGCGGGGCGTCCTGCTCGGGCGCCGGTGGGCCGACCTGCTCGGGATCGCTGTCGACGAGGAAGTGCTGGCTGCACGGATCGTCGTAGACGTAGGGGCGGATGCCGACGGTGAGCGGGACGGCGTCGGTGGCGCTGCCCGCGCTCTGTTCGTCCTCGCCCTTCGACGCAGCGGACCCGGCACCTTCCCCACCGGTCGTCCTGGTCGGAGAGGTGGTGGCCGACGCGGACGGCTTGGGTGCGCTCCGGTCGGCCGACGGGGTGGCGGAGGGCCGCGCGGCGGTGCCGATGTCCAGGGTGCCGGTGGACGTCGGCACCGTGTCTCCGGCCCGGACGGCCGTCGGCCGCAGGGTGTACGCGACGGCCCCCAGCGCGGCGACCACCGCGACGGAGGCGATCAGCACGGTACGGCGACGACGGAGCCAGGACGGACGCCGGGGCGGTGCGGCCTCGGCGGCGGTGTCGATGACAACGGACTCACCGTCCCCGTCCCCGGTCTCGGCGTCGCCCCCGTCCGGACCGGCCTCCTGAACCGGACCCTTCACCACGGCCTGGTCCGGCCTGCGCCCACGTTCCGCGTCCGCCAGGATCCAGCGCCGGTGCAGCTCCACCAGCTCCTGCGGTGTGGCCCGGCAGGCCCGCGCGAGGCGCTCCACCGGGGCGTACTCGACCGGCACAGCGGTGCCGTTGCAGTAGCGGTGCAGTGTCGACGTACTCATGTGCAGACGCTTGGCCAGCGTCCCGTAACTCAGCCCCGACCGGTCCTTGAGCTCCCGCAGCAGTTGCGCGAACGCCTCGTTCCGCTCGGTCCCCGTTGCCTCTGACACCCGTTCCCCTCAACCCCCCGTGTCCCGTTCACGTATTCCAGGGTCACCGCGTTCTGCCTGGTCAGAGCCCATTTCGGTGTTCCAGTGTCCCCAACTGCCCGCTGAACGTGGCGGTCGGGACGGATCACCTCACAAGCTTCGGTCATCCAATCACCACCGCCACCCGAACTCCGAAGGGGCACATCGACATGTCCAGCACCTCCCGCACCCGCCTCGTCGCCGCCGCCGCGACCACTGTCCTCGCCGCGCTCTCACTGACCGCGTGCAACAGCGGGACGGGCACCAAGGTCGAGGGTCACGCGGCCGGCACGAGCCCCTCGTCCGCGGCCTCTTCCCGGGCCACGGCCTCCCCGGCTCCCTCGGGCACCACGGACTCGTCGGCCACCCCCCGCTCCTCGGCCGCCGCGGGGTCCTCCGGCACCGGGTCCGGCGGCGGCGCCGCGACGTCCGTCTCGCGCATGCCCGCGGCGAAGGCGCCCGCCTCCTCCGGCAACCCGGTCACCTGCGAGGGCTCCACCACCAGGACGGTCGCGGCCCCGCTGACCCGACCCGTGAACCACATGCTGCTGACGGTGACCAACACCGGCAGCAAGAGCTGCTACCTGTACGGCTACCCGGCCGTCCGCTTCGGCGAGGCCCAGGCCGTGCCGCCGGTCATCGAGGCCTCACAGCCCCAGGCGGTCGTCACGCTCGCCCCGGGCGAGTCCGGCTACGCCTCCGTGAACCTGTCCGCCACCGACGGCAGCGGCGCGAACGGCTACACCGCGAAGTCCCTGACCGTCTACTTCCAGGGCCGCTCCGGCAGCGGGAGCGTCGGCACCGGCGCCCACCCGCCGCTGCCCGCGAAGGGCGTCTACGTCGACGACTCGCTCAAGGTCACGTACTGGCAGCAGTCGATGGACGACGCCGTCAACTGGTGACACCCGTACATGCCCGTGCCCGTGTCCAGGCCCGTGTCGGTGTGGTCAGTCGGTGCCGGCTGTGGCGTTCGCGGCGCGGCGGTATTCGGCGTTGATGCGCTGGGCTTCCTCGAGTTGGTCTTCGAGGATGACGATGCGGCAGGCGGC